>NZ_JAVRBF010000354.1:0-426 GCF_032436805.1 Streptomyces sp. P17
TGCTTTTGAGGTTTTTTCTTTTTTCATTCATTAGTTCTTTGTATAGTTCTTTTTGCTTATTTATTTTTTCAAGCCTTTCTTCTTCATATCGCTTCATAAGTTCATTTCTGTAATCTTCGCTTGAAAAGTGCTTGTAATCCGCTCCTTCTTCGAAAATCGCCCCTGTGAGTCTTGTGGGTTTGCCTGTTTCGAG
Source organism: Streptomyces sp. P17 (assembly GCF_032436805.1). Lineage (NCBI taxonomy): Bacteria > Bacillati > Actinomycetota > Actinomycetes > Kitasatosporales > Streptomycetaceae > Streptomyces > Streptomyces sp. P17. The sequence continues at coordinate 194 of NZ_JAVRBF010000354.1, forward strand.
ATTTATAACTGAAATAGACTTTTTCGTGACCCTCGAAACCTTATATTCTGCTGTGTTTAGCGAGTCGATAAGTTCTTCCCTATTTTTGTAAAACCCGTCTTCAACAAGTTGAGCAAGATGTTCGGTCAAAGCCTTTTTGAAATGCCTTCTGTTGTGTTCTTGGCTGACCCCCTCAATCGGCTTGTATTCATTAAAGAACTCGGGTGTAGAAGCTCTTTTCTTGTCGGGGGTGT
>NZ_JAVRBF010000355.1:0-426 GCF_032436805.1 Streptomyces sp. P17
GGTCGATCAGCCCCGTGGCCATCTCACCCCGATCGGTCAGGTTGACCAGCATCCGCTCGCCGTAGCGTTCAATGAGGTTTCCAAGACTTGCATAGCTCATGGGGCTGCCATCTGTGAGTGTGATTGCGGGCGGCGATCATGCCGCCGCCCGGCAGGCCCCGAAGGGCAAGGGACGGCCCCAACAGGGAGAGGACAGGCCGTCAGACCTCGGTTTCGGCCTCGCCATCGGCCCAGTCACCGCCCACCGCGCCGGCCTTCACCAGCACGTCGAATTGCGCGGAGGTGAGAAGGATGGCATCGCCGGGGGCGTAATGGTCGCCATCATGGCTGAGGCGGTCGATGACTTCGATCCAGTGGCGGACCTCTTGCGGGTCAGTCCGAGCCGGCAACGAACGTCGATCCCGACGCCGCCGGTGGCCAAGGCCC
>NZ_JAVRBF010000182.1:0-1235 GCF_032436805.1 Streptomyces sp. P17
CGGCTCGATCGCGCCGAGGTTGGCGATGTTGAGCTCCAGGCCGGACGGGAAGAACCCCTTGGGGTAGTGCCCATCGGTCAGGCTGGTGCCCTTGGTGAACGTCGACACGTCGAGCGTGCAGGTGTGGTTGTTGACAATTGCGTGAGCCGAGGCGAGCCAGGAACGATTCCCGCCCGAGAACGACTCAACCTTCATGCGAGGCATGGTCACTCCTTCTTCTGATGTAGTTGCCGGTAGGCGTCGCGGCCCGCTTGAACGGTGCCGCCCTTGTTGGAATCGCCCCCACCTCGCCCGATGGACGGGTCCGGCTTGGGGCCGCGGGGCTTCGCGCCGTCGCTGCCGGTGTGGTCGGCGGGTGCCAGCCGTGCCGCGAGGGCATTTAGCTGGTCTTGGCTGGTCGTCGCGACCAGAAGTTTGATGTCGTCCTCGGCGGTGATGCCGTGGGAGCGGGCCGCCCGTTCGACGGCCAGCTCGTGCTGCATGTGCTGCATCTGCGCCGCAACGTCCTCGACCGTCACCTTGGTTGGGTCGGGGGTCTCCGCGCCGGCAATCGCTGCCAGGCCGCGTTTCAGCTCCGACATCTGCCGCTCCAGCTCCTTGCGTCCGTCGCGCTCCCTCTGGAGGGCGCGGAGGCCGCTGTCGCCGAGCTTCTCGTCGGACTTGTCGGCCTTGTCGTCATCCTTGGGCGCCTCGGGGGCCTTGCTGCCGTCGGAGGGTTCCTTGGGGGCCTCTGGGGCGCTGTTGTTGTCGGCCAGCATCGTGAAGCCGCCGAACAGGGCGCGGTGAGTGTCGATGATCTGTCGCAGATCGTCGGGCGTGTGGTGCGGCATCGTGCCACCTCTCTGGGGTTGGATGCGCTGACCTCGCTCAGCGCATGTACTTGTGTTTCCGCAGTAGCTGGATCGCCATGTCCTGGTCGTCGCCCGCCTTGGCGTAGATCGCTTTCGGGGTCCAGCGCTCCATCCTGCGAGCGCCGTACATGGTGCGGGCGCCGTTGGCTCGCAGCACCGACTTCTTTTCGCCGTCCTTGGTGATGCGGACAGCCGGCTTGGCGTTGATGACTTGGTTGATGTCAGCGCCGTCCTCGATCGCCCGAAGCTGGTCTCGGGTGAGGTCTTTGATGTCGGACACGTCCAGCGGAGGCACTGAGGGTTTATCCCGGTCACTGACAGCCACCAGACGCCCTTCGCAGAAGCGGTGCCGCGAGAACGACCTCGCGCCGGGCGAGACAAGCT
>NZ_JAVRBF010000356.1:0-426 GCF_032436805.1 Streptomyces sp. P17
ACTGGAAATTCCAATCCCGGATTCCATGGTATATCTCAAGTCTTTTATGAATATACATCAGCGTTTGCGAATAACGGCTCCGGTTTTGAAGGACTATCAGATGATACGATTTGGTGGAATATTTCCTGCTCAATTGTATTACTTTTAGGTCGTTATTTACCTTTAATTATTCCATTAATGATCGCTGGATCTTTAGCTAAAAAACGAGTGAGTCCGTCAAATGCAGGTAGTTTGCGTTTAGAATCCCCGACTTTCGCAGCTACTCTTATCGCCGTTATTCTCATCATTAATGTTTTATCATTTTTACCTGCTGCCGTTATTGGGCCTATTGGAGAAGCTCTTGAATTAACGACATCAGTAGTAGGGAATTAATTATGAATCAATCTATTGCAAGTAACGATACTTATATTGAATGGAAACATATTT
>NZ_JAVRBF010000357.1:0-426 GCF_032436805.1 Streptomyces sp. P17
GCGGCATTCTATATCTTAATCAGGTCAATATTCAATTCGCCAATATCGGCAATTTGCAAGTTGGAACGACTAACCTAGCGCCGAATGCGGTTACTGATGTTCAATTTGCTCAAAATGGTGGCGGTAGCGGGCCAAGAGAACTATACCTTACTTGTAATCACGGCTTAGGTTCTCCTAAAATCGAAATTAAGTTTAAAGGGGTGGTGCGCAATGTCGCATCTGAAACAGCGCAAACAAGTGTGGTTTTAACGGATATGAATAACGGTCAAGAACTGGAAAGAGTGAGCGCTCCAGCGGCTCCAGCCGCAGCAGGTCTAGGATTTCTTGTAAATTGGTGGAAAGATTTTGTGCCTCCGGCAGACCGAAGTTCAACAACTTTCAGACTCATCTATCAAGGTTATGCCAATTCTGAATGGACAAGAGTTG
>NZ_JAVRBF010000358.1:0-422 GCF_032436805.1 Streptomyces sp. P17
CGACTGACTTTGCTGTTTCCGACAAAGCTCGGGCTGACTATTCAGTCATCTCAGTCTGGGCATACAATGCTAATGGTGACTGGTTTTGGGTTGATGGCTTTGCCGAACGCTGCCTGATCGACAAGACGATCAACAAGCTATTTGAATTTGCTGCGATATATCGCCCACAGCAGACAGGTATTGAAATCTCTGGTCAGCAGGGTGCTTTCATTAAAATCCTTCAGCAAGAGATGATGAAGCGTAATATATGGTTCAGCTTTGCATCTTCGCAGAAGTCCGGTGAACCGGGTATTCGTCCTGTTCAGAACAAGCTGGAACGCTTCAACCTTGTTGTGCCGTGGTTTAAGTCGGGAAAGATGTTCTTCCCTTCTGAGATGAAAAGCTCAGTTATCATGGGACTGTTTATGGGCCAGATCAAACTG
>NZ_JAVRBF010000359.1:0-421 GCF_032436805.1 Streptomyces sp. P17
CTCTAAGCCGCAGTGGAAATATTATGCAGATGCGTCCAAGACAGACGGTCGCTCAACCAAGAATTTCGACAACAAAGCCGAAGCACATGCTTACTGCCAGAAGGCAGGTAAAGGCGTTGTGAAGGAAGTCTTGGGTGAAGTGAAACGCTGTGGATACTGTGCTGCTGCACCCATCTGCCAGCAACGCTTGAGGTATTTCGATGTTTGATGTTGATTTGACAAAAATCGACCATCATGAAGCACTTAACGATATTGTCGAAGTTCTGGGTAATAAAACCCAGAACACCGATAAGGGCTTCTTCCGTGCGGAAGCTGCTTTCTTTATTAGCAAAGTTGCTTCCAATATGCGGGCTACCATTGTCACCAAAGACCGTGGCGAAGTGCCTGTGAACACCTATGTCATGGCATTGGCAACGTCTGG
>NZ_JAVRBF010000360.1:0-421 GCF_032436805.1 Streptomyces sp. P17
GCTATTCAGATTGGTGTTCGCATTCCAACATTTAAAACAATAGGTATAATTTATGAAACCAACAATTGTGGTTGCCTTAGGTGGCAATGCCTTATTACGTCGTGGACAAAATCCATCATACGAAAGTCAATTAAGTAGTGTTGCGTTAGCTGCTGAGTCGATTGCTAAATTAAGTGAAAAATATCGAGTAGCTATCGTACATGGTAACGGTCCTCAAGTTGGTCTATTGAGTCAGCAAAATGAAGCGTATCAAGAATTTGTACCGGCTTATCCATTGAGCTGTTTAGTAGCACAAACTCAGGGAATGATAGCCACGATGCTAGTACAAGAATTACGTAAACGTACAGATAAGAATATTGTCTCTATTCTTAGTCATGTTGAAGTCGATGCGAATAGCCCTGAGTTTAATGATCCAACTAAG
>NZ_JAVRBF010000028.1:0-105417 GCF_032436805.1 Streptomyces sp. P17
CCGGTCGCGGGTGAACAGGCCGCCGCTGCGGGCTTTGTGGACGACGTGGGTGTCGGTCAGTTCGACGATCGCGCTCATGCCACGGCCTCCGTTGTCCTGGGCGCGGCTGCCGGGTGGGTGGATGTAGCGCCCATCACGCCGACCGTCTCCCCGGGGGCCACGGCGAGGTCGGTGCCGGTCAGGGCGTAGACCCGGTCGCGGGTGAACAGGCCGCCGCTGCGGGCTTTGTGGACGACGTGGGTGTCGGTCAGTTCGACGATCGCGCTCAATTGACGACCTCCGTGGTCACCAGCTCGACCGCCGGATGGTGGCAGGCGGCCGTATGGGTGGGGGTGCCCAGCAGGTCGGGCGGGGTTCTCCGGCACAGGTCCGTCGCCCGGGGGCAGCGGTCGGCGAAGCGGCAGCCCTCGGGGAAGTCCGCGGGGGACGGGACGACGCCCTTGATCTGCGTCATCCGTTCGGCGGCCCCTTCCAGCGAGAGCACGCTGCCGAGCAGCCCACGCGTGTAGTGGTGGGCCGGTGCCTCCACCAGGTCGGCGGTCACCCCGGTCTCGACGACCTGTCCGCCGTACATCACCACCACCCGGTCGGTGACGTCCGCGATCAGGGCCAGGTCGTGCGAGACCAGGATCAGCGCGAAGCCCAGCTCCTCGCGCAGCCGCAGCAGCAGCGCCATGATCTGCGCCTGCACGGTGACGTCCAGGGCGGTCGTCGGCTCGTCGGCGACGATCAGCTTCGGCTCGCGGGACAGCGCCATGGCGATCAGCACGCGCTGACGCTGGCCGCCGGAGAGCTCGTGCGGGTAGCTGCGCAGGGTGCGTTCCGGGTCGAGGCCGACCAGGGTGAGCAGTTCGCCGGGGCTACGGCGGCCTCCGCGTCGTACGACCTGCTTGAGCTGGGCGCGGATGGTCATCGCCGGGTTCAGGGAGGACAGGGCGTCCTGGTACACCATCGCCATCTCGTGCCCGAGCAGCTTCCGCCGGGCCCGCATCGGCTCGGCCAGCAGATCCCGCTGGTGGAAGCGGACCTGGCCGCTCACCCGGGCGCCCTTGGGCTGCAGGCCCATGACGGTCAGCGCGGTGAGCGACTTGCCGCAGCCCGACTCGCCGACCAGGCCCAGCACCTCGCCGGGCTGCACCTCGAAGCTGATGCCGTCGACGATGTCCACGCCCCGGTGCCGGCCCTCGAAGCCGATGGCGAGGTTCTCCACGGCCAGCACCGGCTGGGCCCCCGCGGGCAGGGGCCGGGCCCTGGAGCGCAGCCGCCGGGCGGCCTCGGCAAGTCCGGGCAGCTGGACCACCTCGCCGCTGCCGGGCTCCGGCGCCTCGATCCGGTCCGGCTCCTCGTGGACCTCCACATCCCGGGCCGCCGGTGCCGCCCACGCGTCCGACACGCCCTCGGAGAGGATGTTCAGCGAGAGCACGGTGAACAGGATCACCAGGCCCGGGAAGACCGTCGCCCACCAGCCCCCGGTCAGCACCATGTTCTTGCCGTCCGCGATGACACTGCCCCAGGACGGGTCGGGCGGCCGCACCCCCGCGCCGATGAAGGACAGCGACGCCTCGAAGACGATGGCCTCGGCCACCTGCACCGTGCAGAAGACCAGCACGGGAGCGGCGCAGTTGATGGCCACGTGCCGCCACACGATGTGCGGGGTGCGGGCGCCGATCACCCGTTCCGCGGTCACATAGTCCTCGCCGTACTGGTCGAGGACGTTGGCGCGGACCACGCGGGCCACCGGCGGAGTGAACAGGAAGGCGATGGCGCAGATCAGCACGGTGATGCCGCCGCCGAACACCGCGACCAGGACGGCCGCGAGGGCGATGCCGGGGAAGGCCATCACCACATCCAGACAGCGCATCAGCGTCTCGTCGACGGCCTTGCGGGAGGTCGCCGCGACCGCCCCGATCAACGCGCCCGCCACCAGGGCCAGCGTGGTGGCGCCGAGGCCGATGGCGAGGGACCAGCGGGCGCCGTACATCAGCCGGCTGAGGATGTCCCGGCCCAGGCTGTCCTGGCCCATCCAGTGCTCGGACGAGGGGTGTCCGGTGCCGTCGACCGGCGGCTGCTGGTCCAGCGGATCGTCCGGGGCCAGCAGCGGCGCGAACACGGCGACGAAGACCACCAGGGCCAGGAAGCAGACCGCCAGCTTCGACATCAGCGGCAGCCGCCGCCAGCCGCGCAGCCGGACGCCGGGACGGGAGAGGGCCTCGGTGAGGCTCTTGCGCGTCATGATCATGCGGCCGCGTCCCTCAGTCGCGGGTTGACCAGCAGGTAGAGGACGTCGATCACGAGGTTGACGATCACGAAGCCGAACGCCGTGGTCAGCACGACGCCCTGGACGACCGCCGGGTCGCCGTTCTTCACGGCGTCGATCATCAGCTTGCCCATGCCGGGCAGCGAGAAGATCGTCTCGATGACGACCGCGCCGCCCAGCAGATAGCCGACCCTGAGACCGAGCACGGTCAGCGGATTGACCAGGGCGTTCCTGAGCACGTTCCGGCCCACGACCACCCGCGGCGGCAGGCCGCTGCCGATCGCCGTACGGACGTAGTCCTTGTCCAGCTCCTCCACCACCGACGTCCGCACAATGCGGGTGAGCTGGGCCGCCACCGGCAGTGAGAGCGCGAGCGCGGGCAGCGTCATCGTCTTGAGCCAGCCGGTGAAGGAGTCCGCCGGGTTGATGTAGCCGCCGGTCGGGAACCAGCCCAGGTCCACCGCCAGGTACTGGATCATCAGCAGCGCCAGCCAGAAGCCGGGCGCGGCCACGCCGGTCAGCGAGACCACCCGGATGGTCTGGTCCGGCAGCCGGTCGCGGTAGATGGCCGCCGTGACCCCGCCGAACAGCGCCAGCACCATCGCGATGCCGAGCCCGAGGAAGGTGAGCTGCAGGGTGAGCGGCAGCGCGGTCATCACCTGGTCGATCACCTCGCCGCGGGTGAGCGCGCTGGTGCCCATGTCGCCCTGGAGCAGATCGCCCACGAAGGCGACGTAGCGCACGGGCAGCGGATCCAGCAGGCCGTTCTCCTCACGGAACTGGTGGAGTTGCTCAGGGGTGGGGTTCGCCCCCTGGAAGAAGGCGGACGCCGGGTCGACGTCCGAGAAGCGCATCACCAGGAACACGAACAGCACGATGCCGAGCATCAGCGGGACGAGCAGGAAGACGCGACGGAGCAGGATCCGTACGACCGCGGTCATGCCGCTAGGCCCACTTCGCCTGGAGCAGGTTGATCCCGGGATACGGCTGTGCCCTTATCCCGGAGAGCAGGCGCGCGTCCCAGGCCGTGATCAGCTCGTTGTGGACGACCGGGTAGAGCACGGCCTGCTCGGCGACGACATCGATGTAGTCCTGGATCATCGTCTTCTTCCGGTCCGGATCCGGTTCCCGGGTCGCCCGGTCCATGTCCTTGAAGAGCCGCCTCGCGACCGGGTCGGTGGCCCAACGGGTGTATCCCATCCACAGGTTGGTGGGGCCGTAGTTGTAATGCATGATCAGATCGGCGTCGAGGCCGAACTGGTTGGGGTTCGAGGCGGCGGCGACGACCTGGTAGTCCTGCTTCTGGTCCATCTTGGTGAACACGGCCGTCGTCTCCTGCGGGGAGAGGGTCGTCTTCACGCCGATCGCGTCCCAGGAGGACTTGATGGTCGGAAGACAGTCCACGATCCAGCTGACGTTCACCGCCAGGATGTCGATCTCCAGCCCGCTGACCCCGGCCTCCTTCAGCAGCGCCTTGGCCCGGTCGGGGTCGTGGTCGTAGACGGTCTTGGCGCGTCGGTAGGTGGGGTTGGCCTCGTTCAGGAACGAACTCGACGGCTTGCCGCGCCCCTTGAGGGCGACCTCGACCATCTTCTCGGTGTCGATGGCGTAGTGCAGGGCCTGCCGTACGCGGACGTCGTCGAAGGGCTTGTGCCGGGTGTTGAACATCAGGAAGAGGTTGTTCATCCCGGCCCCGCCCGCGACCGTGAGCCCGCCGCTCTCCAGCTGCCCGATGTTGGCGTAGGGGATGTTGTCGGAGATCTGCGCCCCGGCGCTGGAGCCCGAGATCCGGGCCACGCGCGGGGCCGCGTCCACGATCGTCAGCCAGTTCATCTTCTTGAAGGCCGGCCGTCGCGGGCCGTTGTAGGCGGCGAACGCCTCGAAGGTGGTGTTGGACTTCGGGTGGTGCGCGGTCTGCCGGTACGGCCCCGAGCCGATCGCCTTGCCCCTGATGGCGTCCTCCCAGCCCCCCGGCTGCGAGAACACGTGCTTCGGCATGACCTTGGCGAGGGTGAGCCGTGAAAGCCCGTCCGGGAAGGGAAACTTCAGCACCAGCTCGACGTTCCGGGCGTCGACCTTGCGGACCTCCTTCAGCCAGCTCGCGAAGAAGCCCTTGGCGAGGGTCTGGGTCTTCGGGTCGAGGATCCGGTCGAAGACGAACACCACGTCGTCGGCGGTGACCGGCTTGCCGTCGTGGAAGGTCGCGCCCTCGCGCAGGGTGAACCGCCAGGTGGTGGCGTTGGGATCGGCCGGCACCTGGGTGGCGAGGGCCGCGTACGGCTCGCGGGAGATCGGGTCGGTGTCCAGCAGGCCCTCGTAGATGTGGTTGTTGGCGGCCATGCAGAACGCCGACGCCGTCTGTGTGGGATCCCAGCTGCCGTCGTTGCCGTAACCGATCACCGCGGTCAGCGTCCGGTTCGCGCCGTCCGCCCCGCCGCCGGTGTCGTTGGTGGACTCGGGCCCGGCCGAACAGGCCGACAAGGACGCGGAGACGGCGGCGGCCGCGCCCAGCGCGCCGGTGTGCTTCAGGAAGGTCCGGCGGCCGGGCGCCGGCACGTCGTGGGTCACGTCGCGCACGGTTCCTCCAGAAGGAAGGGGGTGGGGGGAGGGGAGATACGACGTCCTACGTCCTGCCAGTCAGCCGCGACCATAGGAGCGGTGATGGGGGTGGTCAAGGCATCACACACGAATGGCCTATTCCGCCACAGGTCGGACCAATGGCGGCGCGAAATGCCGGGAGTTGGCCCGCTTGTCGCCGGAGGTGGGACGTGGGACGTCCCTGGCGCGTACGATGCCGCGCATGGCCGGGGAGACCGGGAACAGTCGCATACGGGGCGCGGTGGTCCAGCTGATCCTCGACCGCCGCCTGGCGCCCGGCGCGCCGCTGCCCACCGAGGCGGAGCTGATGGCGGACCTCGGCGTGAGCCGCAACTCCGTGCGCGAGGCGCTCAAGGCACTCCAGGCGCTGGACATCGTGGAGATCCGGCACGGCTACGGCACCTATGTCGGGCATGCCTCCATGACCCCGCTGGTCGACGGGCTGACCTTCCGCGCGCTCGCCCGGCACGACCATGACACCGGGGCGCTCGCCGAGATCCTCCAGGTCCGTGAGGTGCTGGAGGAGGGTCTGATCCGCCGGGTGGCGAGGACGCTCACCGAGGCGGAGCTGGACCGTCTCGAAAGCGTGGTGGACCGGATGGACGCGGCGGGACGCGCCGGACTGCCCTTCGACGAACTCGACCGCGAATTCCACGAGTTGCTCTACGCCTCACTCGGCAACGCCCTCGTGCCGCAACTGCTGGGCGCCTTCTGGACCGTCTTCCGGCGCGTCTCCGGCGAACTCGGCCGCCCCGACCAGCCGGCGCCCGGGGTCACCGTCCGCCGGCACCGCGACATAGTCGACGCGCTGCGCGCCCGGGACGTCGAGGGCGCGCAGCGCGCGATGGCGGTCCACTTCCACGGCATCGAGGCACGGACCGCGCCGGACGCCCGAGGGAACGCCTGAGGGAACGCCTGGGGGGTGCCGACCCCTGTACGGCACCCCCCGAAGCGCGGTTACGGCAGCGTCTTCTCGTACGACTGGTCCTGGTCGGAGTCGTAGACGAGCTTGCCGTCGGCGTCGTAGCCCTTGACCCGGGGGGCGATGGTGACCTGCTCGGTCAGGACGCCGGAGGCCACGAACCAGCCGTGGTCCAGGGCCGCCTGGCTGGTCGCGCCGCCGTAGGAGACGGTGACCTTCGCGACCGAGGGCTCGAAGGTGCCGATCACGCCCCAGCGGAAGGGGAGTGTCCAGTTGCCAAGCTGACCAGCATCCGCCGGACGTACGCCTCCGGGTCGTCGCTGCGCGTCACGCGCCGCCATGACCGGTACGCCTTCGCCAGCGCCGTCTGCGTCAGATCCTCGGCGTGGTGCGGGTCGCCGGTGAGCAGATAGGCGGTCCGCACGAGATGGGACCACCGGGCTCTGACGAACTCCTGGAACCGGTCTTCTAGTTCGACCTGCATCAAGCACCCTCCCTCGCCCTCCAGACCACCACCCGGACGGATTCGGTTGCCCGGTCCCCGGGACCGGGTTCGAATGACGTCCATGACAGACCAGGAACAGTGGGACGAGCGGGCCCCTGGCGTACTCCGGCTCCCTTCGGGACGACTGGTCCGGGGCCGCGCCCTGCGCCACCCGCTCGCCCCGGACGCGCCGGTCCCCTCGTACGGCCTCTACCTCCTGGGCCGGCGACCGCCCGGAGTCCCCTGGGGGTCCGACTGGATCCGCTGGCCCGACTTCCGCCTCCCGGCCGACCGCGACGCGGCTCGCGCGCTGCTGGCCGAGGCCTGGCGGCGGGCCGCAGGCGAGCGGGTCGAACTCGCCTGCGGCGGCGGCCGCGGCCGTACGGGAACGGCGCTGGCCTGTCTGGCCGTCCTGGACGGCGTACCGGCCGGGGAGGCCGTCGCGTACGTCCGCCGCCACTACGATCCGCGGGCGGTGGAGGCGCCGTGGCAGCGGCGGTATGTACGGCGGTTCAGCTGAGGGTCTCGGCCAGCACCGAGGCCGTCTTCGCGATGAGCGTGTTGTCCCAGGGGGCGTTCTGGTCGGGCTTGGTGGTCAGGACGGCGAGGGTGATCGGGGTGCCCTGCACTCCGCCCACCCCAACCCGTCGGGCCACGTACGGGAGTTGATGAGCTACTGCGCTGGGACAAGCCCCTCGCCATCACCGAGTTCGGCACCTGCGCCTACGCCGGCGCGCCCGAGGCGGGCGGTATGGGCTGGAACCTCATCACAGCAGCGTGACGGGTCTTGACGGTACGTCACATCCGGGTAACGGCCCTGTGTTCCAGGGGGATCACCCCCATTCCCGCCCTCAGGGTGACCCCTCCGGGTCACAGGCTCAGCCTCATCACCAGCCGGTCCTCGCCGGGCCCGAAGTAGTTCTTGGCCACACCCTCCTCCGAGGAGAAGCCGATCGACCGGTACAGCATGATCGCGGCGGCATTGGCCGGTTCGACCGTCAGACCGACCTCGCGCACACCCTCGGTGCGCAGCCGGCGCAGCACCTCCAGCATCAGACGCCGGCCGAGGCCCCGGCCCCGCTGGTCCCGGGTGACGCCCAGGCTCATGATCCAGCCCTGGTAGCCGTCCGAGGTGGTCGGGAAGAGGACATAGCCGTGCAGCCGCTCGCCGTCGTCCAGGACCAGCAGGCGGTCGCCGTGGACGTCGTACAACTGGCGCAGTACGAAGTAGGGATAGGGCTCCTCGGGGAAGGCCTCGCGGTCGACGCGGACGAGTTCGGGCAGGTCGGCCTCGGTGACGCCTCTCATCGTCAGGGGCCGGTCGATGAACGCCCGGTCGCGGAAGAGCGCATGGCCGGTGCGGCCGGCGCGGGAAGGGAAACGTTCCTCTGGAAGAGCCGCCATACCGCCCCCTGCGGGTCCTGGTCAATTGCGCGTTGCACCCGTACGGGTGGTACGAGTGAGACGCGAGGTGTCTGCCTTTCGGGTGTGTTCGGCAGAGTTCCGACCATCTTGAGCGGGACAATCCGGCCGTTCAAGGGCGGATCAGGTCGTGGGAATCCATTCGCCCCCATGCGCCCCCGGTGCGCCCCACCGGGGTCATTCTTTTTGTCAGATTGGCGCAGGGGGGTCCGTCGTGCCCCCGCCGTTGGTACCGTTGATGAATGACCTTGAGATCCTCGGGGGATGCCCAGCTGAATGCGGACGTCAGTTGGGCAGCATTCGACCCGATCGCCTACGTTGATCACAACTACCGCGACTTACAGGCAGAGGACGCGGAGATCCTTTCCATCATCCGGGATCATTTCGGCGATCATTTCCCGAAGCGAGGCGTCCGGCCTGTTTCGGGCATCGATGTCGGCGCCGGCGCGAATCTCTACCCCGCGCTCGCCATGCTGCCCTGGTGCGACGAGATCACGCTCTTCGAGCGCTCGTCCGCCAACGTCCGCTACCTGAGGTCCCAGGTGGCCTCCTACGACGGCAACTGGGACCAGTTCTGGCGCGTGCTGTGCAAGAACGACGCCTACGGCGCCCTGGACATGGACCCGCGGGCCCGTTTCCGTGACGTCGTCGGGGTGGCGGAGGGCAACCTCTTCGACCTCGTGCGGCACGAGGGCCGGTGGTCGATGGGCACCATGTTCTTCGTCGCCGAGTCGATGACCTCCTCGCGCGAGGAGTTCGACCGGGGCGTCGAGTGCTTCCTGCGCGCCCTGGCCCCCGGCGCGCCGTTCGCCGCGGCCTTCATGGAGCATTCCAAGGGCTATCACGCCGGTGAGCATTTCTTCCCCGCCTGCGATGTGGGGGAGGCGGAGGTGTACGCGAGCCTGGAGCGATTCGCGGACGATTTCACGACCGTACGCCTGAAATCCTCGGCCGCCGTGCGCGACGGGTATTCCGGAATGATCGTCGCCTACGGCCGACGGAATTCGGATTCCCGTATTCCGCCTCTGGGTGGCTGAAAACAGAAGAGGGATTTTCCTCCATTGATGGCAGTGCGGCCTGTGTGAGGGGCATGGATGCAGATCAAGCCACGCCAGCATCTGCTGGACATCTGGCAGGCGCTCGGTCGCCATTCGTTCGAGGCCGGGGAGTGGAACTGGGGCGAGTACGGCGGAGAGAGCAGCGTCGCCGACGCGGAGCGGCTGCTCTGCCTCTTCTATCCGGCCACCGAGATTCCGGCGTTCCGGCTGGACGATCCGGACACCACCCAGGACGACGTCCAGCAGGTGCTGAAGAAGGCCGGCGGGCGGCTGGACATTCCGGCCAACCTCGTCACCGCCGCGGCCGAGTTCATGCGCACCCACACCGGCGAGGACAAGAGGCCCACCTTCGCCGGGGGTTACTACTTCGGCTCCCGCGACAAGAACAAGGAACTCACCGAGGAACAGCGTCAGCTCGGCGTGGTCGACTCCTTCTCGATGTCCATCACCCTGTGCCTGGCCACCCTCGGCTTCCTCAAGATCTACGAGAACAAGACCCGGCGCACCGACACCAAGGAGACCATCGCCGAGCTGCGCTCCGCCACCAGCAGCCGGCTCACCGCGGCCATGGTCAGCCTGCTGCGCTCCTTCACCGTCAACGTCTTCGACACCGAGACCTCCCAGGGCCAGACCCTGTGTGAACTCCTCGGCCAGGGACGGCTGTCGCAGCGCCAGGTGCTGAAGCAGTTCCAGGACCGCTTCCGCCCGCTGCGGGCCGCGATCGTCGAGAGCCTCCAGCTCGGTATCGACGTCCAGGAGGGCCTCAAGGACGAGAGCCAGCTCTTCGAGTGCGGCTGGGCGTGGACCCTGGTGAAGGACGCCCCCGAGGTCGAGACCGACGAACCCATCGGTCCGCAGCCCGAGGGCGCCGCCAACGCCGTGCCGTACCTGTACTTCACCGTCGTCGCCCTCGACGGCATCCAGGACCTGTTCTCCGACCGCACCCTCACCCTGGGCCTGCTCAACACCGAGCAGCAAAGGCTCGCCGAGGCGCTGCGACTGCGCTGGGAACTGACCCAGCAGTACTGGTCCCGCATCGCCCGCTTCGACGCCGACCGCTGGCCCCTGGAGGACATTCCCTGGCGTACGACGGGACAGAAGCTGGAGTCCGAGTACTTCTCCCTCTCCGTCGCCGCCATCCTGGTGCACGACCTCATGCGGCGCCGGGCCACCGACGACGACCTCAACCGCACCGTCACCATCATGGAGCGCCTCGCCGAACGCGGCCGTATCACCAGCCGTATGACGATGGACGACCCCATGGTCCACGCCCTGCACAACGTCGGCGTCGCCCTGCCCCTGCAGGGCAGCGAGCGGCTCGGCCCGCAAATGACCTGGTCCATGAGCGACTTCTCGGCGCAGCTGCTGAAGCGGACCGTCCAACTGTGCACGCTCTCGCGGAACCTGGCCTCGCACGACCGGCTGCTCGGACTCGCCGAGAGCATCTTCGACCACATGTGGCGCCGCCGGATCCGCGAGGGCGAGGGCGCGGGCCTGTGGGACAACGTGCACGCCGCCTACCCCGAGGCCGATATCCAGAAGCGGCGGGTGCCGGTGTCCTGGAGCATCACCGAGCGGGTCGCCGAGGTGATGGTGCAGGCCCACCAGATGTACCAGCAGCCGCCGATCCGCAGCCTCGAACTGATCGAGCTGGCCAAGGCGTTGCTCTCCGAGGCCGCCCATCTGCTCGGCAATGAGCAGATGGAGCCCGCCCCCAAGGACGACGGCCGGCACGGCATGCAGCTGCGCAACATCGAGGTCAAGCTGCGCCGCGCCCGTGTCCTCGTCGAGGAACAGCCGGGCACCGCCTACTCGTTGGCCCTCGACGTCCTCGGACAGCTCGACGCCCTCGGCCGGGCGCGCGAAGCCGCGGCCCAGGGAGTGTGACCTGGTGCTGATCTTCGCGGCCTCCGACAAGGGAGGCACCGGCCGCTCGGTGACCAGCGCCAACCTGGCCTATCACCGGGCGCTGGCCGGGGACGACGTCTGCTACCTGGACTTCGACTTCGGCTCGCCCACCGCCTCCGCCGTCTTCGACTGCCCCGACGCCCGCCAGGCCGCCGAGGACCGCGGACTGCACTCCTATCTGGTGGGCGAGGTCGGCGAACCCGTCCGCGTCGACGTCTGGGCGGACACCGAGCACCGCGTGCTGCGCAACCGGCCGCCCGGCTCCGGCCGACTGGTACTGATGCCCGGCGACCTCAGCGGCGGCGAGTTCGCCACCGACGACGACAACCTCCGCCGCTGCGTGGATCTGCTGCTGCGGCTCAACTCCGAGTTCGACCTGATCGTGGTCGACCTCAGCGCGGGCCGCTCGTACGCCGTCGACATGGTCCTGGAGGCCACCTCGCTGCCCGAGATGCGCGGGGTCGACGCGCGCTGGCTGATCTTCCACCGCTGGACCCGCCAGCATGTGGCGGCCGCCGCCGGCCTGGTCTTCGGAAAGCGCGGGATCGTCGCCGGCGGGGTCGCCCGCGGGCACGACGAGGACGCCCTGCGCGGCGCCATCCGCTTCGTACGGGCCGCCGTACCCGATCCCAAGTCAGCGCTGTGGTCGCAGGTCTCCGCCACCCAGTCCGCGTGGATGCGCGAGTGCGACCGCGACCTCAAGCAGCTCGCCTCCTCCCACGGCATCGGCTACAGCCAGGTCCTGGGCGCCGTACCCCTGGAACCGGTGCTCCAGTGGCGCGAGCAGCTGATCACCGACGAGGACGTGCTCGACAGCCAGATCGCCAACATGGAGACCTGGCAGGCGCTCAGCGACCTGGCCGGCCGGCTCACCGACGACAAGTACTGGGAGCAGGCATGAGTGATGTCGTCTTCCGGGAGACCAGCGCCGAGCCGCGCACCCAGGCCGTACCGCTGTCCCATCTCTCCCTGGAGCTCGGCCACCTCTACATGGAGGACTTCGAGGCGGGGCCCAAGCGTCTGGGCGAGCACTTCGCCGAGGTGCGGATCTGGGTGGAGGCCGCCCGCGCCTCCGCCGCCCGCCGCGCCGGTGCGGGCCGCCCCCGGATCAGCACCTGCTTCCTCGTCGACGACTACTTCAGCCGCTTCTCCACCCCGGCCGAACTCGTCCCGCTGATCCTCAAGGAGGCCGAGGAGGCCGGGCTCACCATCGACTACCTGGCCCGCGAGTCCGGCTGCGCGGTCGCCGACCGGATCGAGCTCGCCGAGTCCGTCATGCACCGCCTCGTCGAGTCGCCGGCGCCCGGCTCGTCCGGCTCCCGCCCGCCCGTCAGCCGCACCGGCTGGCTCGCCAACGGCCAGCGCAGCCCCGGCCGGGGCGCCGCCCTCGCCGAGATCACCGCCTGGCAGCCGCCCCATGAGACGGCGGCCCGCAACCACTCCGTCTTCATGGACGTCGAGCTGTGGTCCGACAAGGACGGCCGCAGGCTGTGGTCCTGCCCCTTCCTGGCCGCCGTATGGCAGCTCGCCCGCCTCGGCCTCCTGCGCCACCTCGGCGAACCGGTGCTGACCCCGAAGCCGTGGGACGGCGGTGACTTCCCGCACGACTGGGACCGGCTGCCGCCGCTGCTCCAGCTCAACCCGGACGCCGATCCGTTCAGCGCCTACCGCACCTGCACTTTGATGCCCAACCGCTTCCTCGCCGTCGAGGACGCGGTCCGGGTGATCCTGGACCAGATAGACGTCGACGCCCGGGCTCTGGAGCAGATCGACAAGCGCTCCCGCGGCGAGCAGGCCGAGGTACCGGCCGCGGTCGCCCAGCGCGCCTCCTACGTCTTCTACGAGGAGCCCGCCGAGTCCTCCACCGAAGGGGCCTGAGATGGCAGCCCCCGGACAGTCGGCGCCTGCGGTCCTCGTCTGCGGCGAGGTGCGCACCTGTCTGCTGCCGTCCTTCCAGGCGCTGGACGGCCGGGCCGCCGCCGGGCTGCTCAGGCTGCGCGCCGACGAACACGTCCGGGTCTCCGAGCGGCCCAATCTGTACGTCCTCTCGCCCGAGGTGCTGACCGGCGTCGACTGCCGGCTGCCGACCGCCAACGGCGCCCGCGTCCGGGCCGTCGGCACGGTGGCCGCCCGCGCCGCGCTCACCGAGGGCCGCGTCCTCCAGGCCACCGCGTACTTCAGCGCCCCGGCCACCGGTCCCGATCTGCGGCGGCCCTGGGGGCAGTACCTGGTCCGGCCCGGGCTCGTCGAGCCGTTCGGCAAGCTGCCCGCGCAGGCCACCGCTCAGGGTGTGCTGCGCGGCGCCGGACGCGGGGAGCTGGACCTCGGGATGATCGCGGAAGGGCTGCTCGCCGGGCTGCAGCGCCATCCCCTCCTCGACCACAAGGCGCCCTTCAAGTCCCGCCGTACACACCTGCGGTGGACCGCGCACCGGGCCCCGGCCGGCGAGGGCCCGGCGCTGACCCGTTTCACGCTGGCCGAGGACGGCCTGCGGACCATGGAACTGCGCCTGCCGGAGGACACCCCGGCAGCCGCGGCGGCCGGACTGTGCGAGGACCTCGCGCTGCACGACTGGCTGCTCACGACCGTCGTGCACATGCTGGACAACAGCCGGCTCGGCGCGGCGGACGGGCCCTCGGCCGTGCTCGCACTGCGCCCTGCCGTCGATCATCTGCTGCATCTGTGGATGCCGCGCGCCCATGTGGACCGCACGCTGGGACATCTCTGGGACGAGCTGGAACGAGAACCGGGCTTCACCCGCCAGTGGCAGAGCCTCGTCCAGCGGATCCGCGACCAACTGGCCGTCCAGACCATTCCGTTGCTGCACCAGGCGCTGAGTACGCGCTGAGGGGCGGCCCGAACGAGACACCCGACGGGGGAAAGACATGAACGGAGCGACGACAGGAGAAGTAAGGACAGCACCGCCGCCGCAGGAAGAACGCCGGTCGAAACTGTTCCGCAAGACGCTGGTCACCGCCTTATTGGCGACAGGAACGTTCTTCCTGACCAACGTCCTGAGCCCGGACGCGAGCGAGCAGTGGCAGTGGACGATGCCCGTGGTCGTCGGCAGCGCCGTGCTGATCATGCAGTACCTGGTGGACTTCGGTGAGCGCCTTGAGGCCGTCGAGGAGGCCCAGAAGCGCCGGATCCGCGGGATGCGGGACTCTCTCGCCGACCATCACCGGGAGATGCGTTCGGCGGTCGACGAGAGCTTCGCCAAGATCAACGCGGCGACCGAGCTGTTCAGCCAGGTCGACCGGTCCGTGCTGCGCTCCGACGGGGTGACCCGGCTGGCCCGCAAGTACACCCAGGTCGGGGAGCACGGCTCGGAGATCGTGAAGCGGTTCGCGCAGGAGGAGATCGCGAGTCTCGCGCTGCTGATGGAGAGCCTCAGCAACGGCACCGCGGACTGCCCCGGCGAGAACCACGAGTGGCTGATCGACCTCACCGCCTGCACCAAGAAGACGCTCTACGCCACCAGCACCTCCGTCGACCGGGACTTCTGGTCCAGTGGCCCCGGCAAGCGGTATCTGGTCGCGCAGGGCGATGCCATCCGCAAGCGGGGTGTGGAGATACGGCGGCTCTTCCTCGTCGACTCGCCGGAGGAGATCACCGAGGACCTGCGCAAACTCTGCGAGAGACAGCGCAGATACGGCATCGACGCGCGGATCGTCGACCAGTCCGAGCTGGACAGCGCGCCGGTCACCTCGGTGAACGACTTCATCATCTTCGACGGCGAGCTCTGCTACGAGATCGAGCCCGATGTCCGGGCCACGCCCACCAAGACCACGCTGAAGATGACGCCGGACCATGTCTCGGAACGCATCGAGCGCTTCGAGGACCTGTGGGAGGCCAGCAGCGCCGACTGATCCTCCGGAGTGTAGGCGCGGAGCGTCGCCGGAGGGATGCGAAGAGTGAAACCAGGGAGGTGGGGGGAACCAACGGGACGGAAAGCAGCACGGGCAGCGGGGAAGGAAATGACTGCGGTGAAGCCACCCGTCGGTTCATACGTCGTGGACACCCGGTCCGGAAGGATCGGCATCGTCATGGGCCATGAGGGCCCGTACGTCCAGCTCAGACCGTATGGCGGCGGGCTGGAGTGGGACGCGGCACCGGAGGCGGTACGGAAGGCCACGCCCGCCGAACGCACCCGTGCGGCCACCGCGCATACCTGGCGAGAGGTGCCTTGACGCCGGGCGTCAGGGTGCGTCGACATCTCGCGCCGGGGGTTCGGCTGCGGGCTGCTCGACGAGGCGGACGCCTGGACCGCGCTGAAGAACATCGTGCCGTCGGTGGTGGGGAAGTACGGCTCGTGGCGGGAGTACGCCGACCACTATCTGCTGGGCCGCAAGGTGTGGCAGGACGGCCTGCGCGGCACCCCCGACGCCGGCTTCCCCGCCCCGCAGGCGCAGGCGGACGCCCACCTGCGCGCCCTCCTGGACCCGGCGAACCGCGCCAGCCCCTGGAGCCGGGCCCCCTGGAACACGATCAGCCATCCCGACCGCGCCCGCTGACCCGCGCCGTACGCGAGAATGGCCGCATGAGTCTGTTCCGCGACGACGGCATCGTCCTGCGCACCCAGAAGCTGGGCGAGGCGGACCGGATCATGCTGTGCTGTCCCGGCGGGCAGCCCTCGGGCCCCCGGCCGGGAGCCTGCGGGGGCGTGCGATGAGTCTGTTCCGCGACGACGGCATCGTCCTGCGCACCCAGAAGCTGGGCGAGGCGGACCGGATCATTACCTTGCTCACGCGCGGGCATGGAAGGGTGCGGGCCGTCGCCCGTGGGGTGCGGCGGACCAAGTCCAAGTTCGGGGCCCGGCTTGAGCCGTTCTCGCATGTGGATGTGCAGTTCTTCGCTCGGGGCAGTGAGCTGATCGGGCGCGGGCTGCCGCTGTGCACGCAGAGCGAGACCATCGCGCCGTACGGCGGTGGCATCGTCACCGACTACGCTCGGTACACCGCCGGGACGGCCATGCTGGAGACCGCCGAGCGGTTCACCGACCACGAGGGCGAGCCGGCCGTGCAGCAGTATCTGCTGCTCGTCGGGGCGCTGCGGACGCTCGCCCGCGGTGAGCACGCCCCGCACCTTGTACTGGACGCCTTCCTGCTGCGGTCGCTCGCCGTCAACGGCTACGCCCCGAGCTTCAGCGACTGTGCGAAGTGCGGGATGCCGGGACCGAATCGCTTCTTCTCGGTGGCCGCGGGAGGCTCCGTATGCGTCGACTGCCGGGTCCCCGGTAGCGTCGTACCCTCGCCGCAGACCCTGGAACTGCTCGGTGCGCTGCTTACGGGAGACTGGGACACTGCGGACGCCTGCGAGCCACGGCACGTCCGGGAGGGCAGCGGTCTGGTCTCCGCCTACCTGCACTGGCACCTGGAGCGCGGGCTGCGTTCGCTTCGGTACGTGGAAAAGTAAGGGAGTCGAGGGGCACATGGTCGTACGCGGGATCCTGGGGCGGCAGCGTCGGGAGTACAGGGCGCCGGAGCCGCATCCGTCCGGGGCCCGTGCGCCGAAGCTCCCCGGGGAGCTCGTCCCGAAGCATGTGGCGATCGTCATGGACGGGAACGGGCGCTGGGCCAAGGAGCGCGGGCTGCCGCGGACCGAGGGGCACAAGGTCGGCGCGGAGCGGGTGCTGGACGTGCTCCAGGGCGCCATCGAGATGGGCGTCGGGGCGATCTCGCTGTACGCCTTCTCCACCGAGAACTGGAAGCGCTCGCCCGACGAGGTGCGCTTCCTGATGAACTTCAACCGCGACTTCATCCGCAAGACCCGGGACCAGCTCGACGAGCTCGGGGTGCGGGTGCGCTGGGTCGGGCGGATGCCCAAGCTGTGGAAGTCGGTCGCCAGGGAGCTGGAGATCTCCCAGGAGCAGACCAAGGGCAACGACAAGCTGACCCTGTACTTCTGCATGAACTACGGCGGGCGGGCCGAGATCGCGGACGCGGCGCAGGCGCTGGCGGAGGACGTGCGGGCGGGACGGCTCGACCCGTCCAAGGTCAACGAGAAGACCTTCGCCAAGTACCTCTACTACCCGGACATGCCGGACGTGGACCTGTTCCTGCGTCCCAGCGGCGAGCAGCGCACCTCCAACTACCTGCTCTGGCAGAGCGCCTACGCCGAGATGGTCTTCCAGGACGTCCTGTGGCCGGACTTCGACCGCCGCGACCTGTGGCGGGCCTGCGTGGAATTCGCGTCCCGGGACCGGCGCTTCGGCGGGGCGATCCCGAACGAGGAGCTGCTGGCCATGGAGGGCCGGACCGAGGGCTGAGCCGGAGGCTGCGCGGCGGGGTTGGATGTCGCCCCCGCCGCCCCTACCCGTCCCTCCCCCAGAGGGGGCCCCAGAAGGGGCTGCCGCCCCTTCTGGGGCCCCCTCTGGGGGCATTGCCCCCTCGACCCCCGCTCCTCAATCGCCGGAGGGGCTGGTTTTCAGCCCGTCCGGCGTTCGAGGACATGGCCGTTCAGGCCGAAGGGGGGTCTGGGGGCGCAGCCCCCAGGGCGCGCGCCCCCGACCACCCGCACTGCATCCGGCTCAACCCGCGGCGCACTCCGCACACGTGCCGAAGATCTCCACCGTGTGTGCCACGTTCACGTACCCGTGCTCGGCGGCGATCGCGTCTGCCCACTTCTCCACCGCGGGGCCCTCGACCTCGACCGCCTTGCCGCAGACGCGGCAGACCAGGTGGTGGTGGTGTTCGCCGGTGGAGCAGCGGCGGTAGACGGACTCGCCGTCGGAGGTGCGCAGGACGTCCACCTCGCCGGCCTCGGCGAGGGACTGGAGGGTGCGGTAGACCGTGGTCAGCCCGACCGAGTCGCCCTTGTGCTTGAGCATGTCGTGCAGTTCCTGCGCGCTGCGGAACTCGTCGACCTCGTCCAGGGCCGCCGCCACGGCGGCCCGCTGCCGGGTGGAACGGCCCTTCACGGGCGGTCCAGCGGTCGTCACGGGGTGCCTCCTCAGGTCTGCCTGCCGGGCCATTGTGCCAGCCCGGGCTGTCGGCGCTGTCAGACGCCGACCTTTCGGCCGCCGCCCCGGCTCGACGGAATGACGCACTCCGCCGGGTACCCGGTCCCCCGCGCCGCCGTCAGAGCCCGCGCGCGGCGCCGCTCGAGCGGTGCGGCCAGCACGGTCAGCAGGATGAACGCCCCGATGGTCAGCAGCACGATCGTCGCGCCGGGCGGCACGTCCTGGTAGTACGAGGTGACCGTGCCGCTGATCGTCACGGTCACGCCGATGGCCACCGCGATGGCGAAGGTGGCGGCGAAGCTGCGGCTGAGCTGCTGGGCGGCGGCCACCGGGACCACCATCAGCGCCGACACCAGCAGCAGGCCGACCACCCGCATCGCGACGGTCACCGTCACGGCCGCCGTGACCGCCGTCAGCAGGTTCAGGGCGCGCACCGGCAGGCCGGTGACCCGCGCGAACTCCTCGTCCTGGCTCACCGCGAACAGCTGGCGGCGCAGACCCAGGGTCACCAGCACCACGAAGGCCGCGAGCATGCAGATCGCGGTGACGTCCGACTCGCTCACCGTGGACAGGGAGCCGAAGAGGTACGACGTCAGGTTCGCGTTGGAGCCCGTCGGGGCGAGGTTGATGAACATCACGCCGCCGGCCATACCGCCGTAGAAGAGCATGGCGAGGGCGATGTCGCCGCGGGTCCTGCCGTACCAGCGGATCAGCTCCATGAGGACCGCGCCGACGACGGAGACGAGGGTCGCCATCCAGACCGGGGACCAGGAGAGCAGGAAGCCGAGGCCGACTCCGGTCATCGCGACATGGCCGATGCCGTCGCCCATCAGGGCCTGGCGGCGCTGGACCAGGTAGATGCCGACCGCGGGGGCCGTGACGCCGACCAGGACGGCGGCGAGCAGGGCCCGCTGCATGAAGGCGTAGTCGAGGATCTCCATCAGCTCAGCAGTCCCGTGCGCATCGGTTCGGCACCCGCGGGAGCGTGCGGGTGGACGTGGTCGTGGCCGGGCAGCGCGTGCTGGCCGACGGCCTTCGGAGGCGGGCCGTCGTGCAGCACACAGCCGTCGCGCAGGACGACCGCGCGGTCGATCAGGGGCTCCAGGGGGCCCAGTTCGTGCAGGACGAGCAGGACCGTCGTACCGGCCGCGACCTGCTCGCGCAGGGTCTGCGCCAGCACCTCCTGGCTGTCCAGGTCGACGCCCGCCATCGGCTCGTCCATGATCAGCAGGTCGGGGTCCGAGGCCAGGGCGCGGGCGATCAGCACCCGCTGGTGCTGGCCGCCGGAGAGCGCGTCCACCGAGTCCTTCGCACGGTCCTGCATGCCGACCAGCTCCAGGACCCGGCGCACCGCCTCGCGGTCCGCCTTGCGCAGCAGGCCGAAGCGGGCGCGGGAGAGACGGCCGGAGGAGACGACCTCGGTCACCGTGGCCGGGACGCCGCCCGCGGCGGCCGTGCGCTGGGGGACGTAGCCGATGCGGTGCCAGTCGCGGAAGCGCCGACGCGGGGTGCCGAACAGCTCGATCTCGCCGGCGCCGACCTGCACCTGGCCGATGATGCTGCGTACGGCGGTGGACTTGCCGGAGCCGTTGGCGCCGAGCAGCGTGACGACCTCACCGCGTGCCACGGTGAGGTCGATGCCGCGCAGGACGGGCCGCGAGCCCAGGTCGGCGCGGATGCCGCGCAGGGATATGACGGGCTCGCTCACGAGGTCCTCCGATACTGCGTGCTGGTCACTTGGCGCCGAGCGCGGTCTGGAGTGCCTTGAGGTTGGCCTCCATGACCTGCAGGTAGTCGTCGCCCCTGGACTTGTCGGTGATGCCCTCGATCGGGTCGAGGACATCCGTCTTGAACTTCGCGTCACTGGCGAGCGTCCTGGCGGTCTTGTGGCCGGCGAGCGTCTCGTGGAACACGGTGGTGACGCCGTCGGCCTTGGCCGTCTTCTCAAGCTCCTTCACCCGGGCCGCGCTCGGCTCGGACTCCGGGTCCAGGCCGCTGATGGCCTCCTCGGTCAGGCCGTAGCGCTCGGCGAGGTAGCCGAAGGCGGCGTGGGTGGTGATGAAGACCTTGGCGTCGGTGTTCTTCAGCCCGTCCTCGAACTTCGTGTCGAGGTCGTCGAGCTTCTCGACCAGGGCCGCGGTGTTCTTCTTGTAGTCGGCGGCGTGGTCCGGGTCGGCCTTCTCGAAGGCCTTGCCGACGCCCTCGGCGACCTCGGCGTACTTCACCGGGTCGAGCCAGATGTGGGGGTCCTTGCCGCCCTCTTCGTGCTCATGCTCCTCCAGGGAGGTGAGCGTGGCGGCGTCGATCTTGGTCCTGACCTCGGACTGGGAGATCGCCTCGTCGACGGAGGGCTGGAGCCCCTTGAGATAGAGGGCCGCGTCGGACTCCTGGAGCTGCGCGGTCTGCTTGGCGCTGATCTCCAGGTCGTGCGGCTCCTGGCCGGGCTCGGTGAGACCGGTGACGTTCACATGGTCCCCGCCGATCTCCTCGGCGAGGTAGGCCATCGGGTAGAACGACGCCACGACGTCGAACTTCTCCGTGTTACCCGCTGCGGCGCTGTCGGAGCAGGCGGAGAGGGTGGCGAGACCGAGGGCGGTGACGGCCGCCACGGCCACCCCGGATATGTGCTGCCGCCGTACGTTCATGACACTCATTTTCAACAAAGATGGAAACCATTGTCAACAAGCTGGGGGTGGGGATCCGATTTGATGCGGGGGGTGGCAGCGCCGGTAACCTGAGGCATTCGCTGCCGTCCATTCGTAATGAAGAGAGCACCGTGGCCGCCGACAAGATCGACACCATCGTCAGCCTGAGCAAGCGCCGTGGCTTCGTATTCCCCTGCAGTGAGATCTACGGCGGTCAGCGCGCCGCCTGGGACTACGGACCGCTGGGTGTCGAGCTCAAGGAGAACCTCAAGCGTCAGTGGTGGCGCTACATGGTGACGTCGCGCGAGGACGTCGTCGGTATCGACTCGTCCGTGATCCTGGCCCCCGAGGTCTGGGTCGCCTCCGGCCATGTCGCCACCTTCACGGACCCGCTGACGGAGTGCACCTCCTGTCACAAGCGCTTCCGCGCGGACCACCTGGAGGAGGCCTACGAGGCCAAGCACAAGCGCCTCCCCGAGAACGGCCTCGCGGACGTCAACTGCCCCAACTGCGGCAACAAGGGCCAGTTCACCGAGCCCAAGCAGTTCTCGGGTCTGCTCTCCACCCACCTCGGCCCGACCCAGGACAGCGGCTCCATCGCGTACCTCCGCCCGGAGACCGCCCAGGGCATCTTCACCAACTTCGCCCAGGTGCAGACCACTTCGCGCCGCAAGCCGCCGTTCGGTATCGCCCAGATGGGCAAGTCCTTCCGCAACGAGATCACGCCCGGCAACTTCATCTTCCGCACCCGCGAGTTCGAGCAGATGGAGATGGAGTTCTTCGTCAAGCCGGGCGAGGACGAGAAGTGGCAGGAGTACTGGATGGAGCAGCGCTGGAACTGGTACACCGGCCTGGGCCTGCGCGAGGAGAACATGCGGTGGTACGAGCACCCGAAGGAGAAGCTCTCCCACTACTCCAAGCGCACGGCGGACATCGAGTACCGCTTCCAGTTCGGCGGCAACGAGTGGGGCGAGCTTGAGGGTGTCGCCAACCGCACCGACTACGACCTCGGCGCCCACTCCAAGGCCTCCGGCCAGGACCTCTCCTACTTCGACCAGGAGGCCGGGGAGCGCTGGACGCCGTACGTCATCGAGCCCGCCGCCGGTGTCGGCCGCGCGATGCTGGCGTTCCTGCTGGACGCCTACATCGAGGACGAGGCGCCCAACGCCAAGGGCAAGATGGAGAAGCGCACGGTGCTGCGCCTGGACCACCGTCTCGCCCCGGTGAAGGTCGCGGTGCTCCCGCTCTCCCGCAACCCGGAGCTCTCCCCGAAGGCCAAGGGCCTCGCCCAGGCCCTGCGGCAGAACTGGAACATCGAGTTCGACGACGCCGGCGCCATCGGCCGCCGCTACCGCCGCCAGGACGAGATCGGCACGCCGTACTGCGTGACGGTCGACTTCGACACCCTGGACGACAACGCGGTCACCGTCCGCGAGCGCGACTCGATGAAGCAGGAGCGCGTCTCCCTGGACCAGATCGAGGGCTACCTGGCTTCGCGTCTGATCGGCGCCTAGTCACCAAGGGCACACGAAGGCCCCGGTTCCGTAACCGACGTAACGGAACCGGGGTTTCGCCCATCCCGGGCGCATCCGGCTCCGAAGGGGAGGTTGTGCGCGGCCCACAGGGGGCCACGCGTCCTTTACGGGGGCACCATGCGCAAGCAAGCAGTCATCGGCGCGGCCGTCCTGGCCCTGGCCGTCGGTTCCATCGGGTATGTCGCGGCGAGTGACGGCGGGGAGCGGGCCGGGTCGGGTCTGTCCACCCAGGCCGGTTCCGCCGCCGGGATCTCCGGCGCGGCGGGCGAGCGGCTCCGCGCGGTGGGTCTCACCGCCGACCAGCGCCTCGTCAGCTTCCGCCCCGACCGGCCCGGCAGCGTCCTTCCGCTCGGCAGGGTCGGCGGGCTCAAGGGCGACACCGAGCTCGTCGGTATCGACTACCGCGTCCAGAACGGCAAGCTGTACGGCGTCGGCGACCGGGGCGGGATCTACACGATCCGTGAGACCGGCGCCAAGGCGACCAAGGTCTCGCAGCTCGGTGTCGCCCTCCAGGGCCGTTCCTTCGGCGTCGACTTCAACCCGGCCGCCAACCGGCTCCGCGTGATCAGCGACACCGGCCAGAACCTCCGGCACAACATCGACGACCCCGCGGGCGCGCCCGCCGCCGGCGGCACCGCCGTCGACGGCACGCTCACCAACCCGCCGGTGCCGCCCGCGACGGCCGGCACGACGGCGACGGGCGTGACGGCGGCGGCGTACACGAACAACGACCTCAGCGCAGCAACGGCCACCACCCTCTTCGACCTCGACACCGCCCTGGACCGGGTCTCCGTCCAGTCCCCGGCCAACGCGGGCAGCCTCGCGCCGACCGGGCAGCTGGGTGTCGACCTGCCGTCCGACTCCGGGTTCGACATCAGCGCCGCGAACACCGGTTACGCGGTGACGGGTTCACGCGCCTTCCGGATCGACCTGCTCACCGGCGCGGCGACTGCCACCGGTTCCTTCCCGCAGCGGTACCAAGTGGTGGATCTGGCGGCAGTGGTCCGGTAACCGGCCTCTGGATTGGTCCTGTAACCGGTCCGGCGGCCGGGCCAGGGTGGCGGCATGAGCATCGCGTTTGTGCTGACCACCCTGGTCGTGGTCGCCACTCCCGGTACCGGCGTCGTCTACACCCTCGCGGCGGGGCTCTCGCACGGGCGGCGGGCCAGTGTCGTGGCCGCCTTCGCCTGTGCCCTCGGGATCGTGCCGCACATGGTGGCC
Source organism: Streptomyces sp. P17 (assembly GCF_032436805.1). NCBI lineage: Bacteria > Bacillati > Actinomycetota > Actinomycetes > Kitasatosporales > Streptomycetaceae > Streptomyces > Streptomyces sp. P17. The sequence continues at coordinate 23,012 of NZ_JAVRBF010000028.1, forward strand.
ACGATCACCGGGGTCGCCGCCCTGCTGCACGCCAGCGCCACGGCCTTCCAGATCCTGAAGTACGCCGGTGTCGCCTATCTCCTCTACATGGCGTGGGCGACGCTGCGGGACAAGGAGACGATCACCGTGGACCGTACGGCGGCGCCCCTCTCCGTGGGCCGGACGATCGTCCGGGGCGGGCTGATCAACCTCCTCAATCCGAAGCTGACGATGTTCTTCTTCGCCTTCCTGCCCCAGTTCGTGGACCCGGACGGGCCGCGTGCCGTCCCGCGGATGCTGGCGCTCAGCGGCGTCTTCATGCTGGCGACCTTCGTCGTCTTCGCGCTCTACGGCGTCCTCGCCGCCTCCGTCCGCGACCAGCTCATCGCCCGGCCCGGAGTGATGACCTGGCTGCGGCGGAGCTTCGCGGGGTCCTTCGTGGCGCTGGGCGCGAAGCTGGCCTTCACCGCCCGCTGACAAATGACAGCTGACAGATATTGAAATCTGTCAGCTGTCATGCCATCCTGAATCCATGACCACACAGACACGCACCCTCGGAACCACCGGCCCGCAGGTCTCCGCCCTCGGCCTCGGCTGCATGGGCATGTCCGCGCTGTACGGCGAAGCCGACCGGGCCGAGTCCATCGCGACCATCCACGCCGCGCTGGAGGCCGGCGTGACCCTGCTCGACACCGGCGACTTCTACGCCATGGGGCACAACGAAACGCTCATCGGCGAGGCCCTGCGCGCAGCCCCCGCCGAGCGGCGCGAACAGGCGCTGGTCAGCGTGAAGTTCGGCGCGCTGCGCGACCCGGACGGCGGCTGGAGCGGCTACGACGGCCGGCCCGAGGCCGTGAGGAACTTCGCCGCGTACTCCCTCCAGCGCCTCGGCGTCGACCACATCGACGTCTACCGCATCGCCCGGCTCGACCCGTCCGTACCGATCGAGGAGACCGTCGGCGCCATCGCCGAGCTCGTCGAGAAGGGGTACGTCCGCCACATCGGCCTGAGCGAGGTCGGCGCCGAGACCATCCGTCGCGCCGCCGCCACCGCCGCGATCTCCGACCTCCAGATCGAGTACTCGCTGATCTCCCGGGGCATCGAGGACGAGATCCTGCCGACCACCCGCGAACTGGGCATCGGCATCACGGCGTACGGCGTCCTGTCCCGCGGTCTGATCTCCGGCCACTTCACCAGCGACCGGCGGCTCGCCGCGAACGACTTCCGGGCCATGTCACCCCGCTTCCAGGGCGAGAACCTCCAGCACAACCTGAACCTGGTCGAGGCCCTGCGCAAGATCGCCGAGCAGAAGGGCGTGACCGTCGCGCAGACCGCCATCGCCTGGGTGCTCTCCCGGGGCGAGGACATCGTGCCGCTGATCGGCGCGCGGACCCGGGAGCGGCTCACGGAGTCCCTCGGCGCCCTGGACGTCACGCTGGACGCGGCCGACCTCGCCGCGATCGAGCGCGCGGTGCCGGCCGACGCGGCCGCGGGCGACCGGTATCCGGCCGCGCAGATGTCCCACCTCGGTACGAAGTAACGCCAGGTACGGTCTCCTCCATGGCACCGACCTCCGAAACCCTGACCGCCGAGCGCATCCTTGAGGCCACCGAGGAGGTGCTGCGCCGCCACGGCCCCGCCAAGGCCACCGTGGTGGACGTGGCCCGCGCGCTCGGCGTCAGCCACGGCAGCGTCTACCGGCACTTCCGGACCAAGGCGGCGCTGCGCGAGGCGGTGACCAAACGCTGGCTGGACCGTACGTCCGAGGCGCTGGCCGGGATCGTCGCCGGGGCCGAGCGGGACCCGGAGGCACGGCTGCGGGCCTGGCTGCTGGCCCTGTTCGACGCCAAGCGGCACAAGGCCGGGGACGACCCCGAGCTGTTCGCCACGTACACCGTGCTGACGGCGGAGAACAGCGAGGCGGTGGACGAGCACCTCGACGACCTCACCGGCCAGCTCGCCGAGATCGTCCGCGCCGGGGTCGTCGACGGTCTCTTCACCGCCGCCGACCCGCTCACCACGGCCCGCGCGGTCTTCCAGGCCACGGCCTGCTTCCACGACCCCGGCTATCACGAGGAGTGGGAACGGCCCGGTATTCAGGGCGAGTTCGAGGCCGTGGTCGATCTGCTGGTGCGCGGGCTGCGGGCCTGAGAGCTCAGCTCTCCCGCGTCGTACGGCCCAGGAAGGTGGCCGAGCCGGGCTCGGGGACGGCGATCTCGTGGAAGCCCATACGGTCGTAGAAGACCCGGGCCCGGGTGTTGGCGGTCGCCATGACCAGGTGGACCGCCGGGACCCCGCCGGTGTGCAGGGCCTGGAGGAACGTCCGCATCAGAGCCCGGCCATGACCCTTGCCCTGCCACTCGGGGAGCAGATCGATGTGGAGGTGGGCCGGGTAGACGAGCAGCTCGGGCAGGACCATCCGCTCCGGGTGGTGGAGCAGTGCGGCGATCGTCTCGTCGGGGGTCGTGGGCGGGCCCTCGGGGGCCGGGTAGCGGTCGGCGACCGTCGGGAGCCACTTCCTGCGGAAGTCTGCGGCGAAGCGGGGGGTGTCGGCGGTGCCGAGGATGTACCCCACGGCCTGCCCCTGTCCGTCGTCGAGCACAAAGGCGAGCTCCGGCTCCGACGCGACGTACGGGGTGGCGAAGGTGGCCGGAAAGACACCGGGGTCCGTGTAGAAGGGACGGCTGTCGCCGCCCAGGTGGGCGGTGCGCACGCAGATGTCGTCGACGGCGGGGTGGTCCGCGGGGCGAAAGGGGCGTACGGCGGGCAGTCGGGTCACCGCTGCATCCTGCCGCGCCTGGGAGCGCTCCCACAAGGGGCGGGGCCCCTCAGGCGACGGACGGGTCCACCGTCGCCTGGTGCGCCTGCGCCAGATGCTCCTCCGCCTTCAGCCACGGCAGGAACTGCGCCGAGATGCGCCACCCGCAGGTGTCGCATCTGACCGTGCGCTGCACTCCGTTCCGCCGCACCTGTACGACGTGCTCGCGCCCGTGCTGGTCCCAGCGGGTGACCTTGCTCGTGTTGATCTGCGGCATGACGCCTCCAGAGTCCGGAAAGTCAAGGAGGAGTGTGCAGCAAGACCAACATCAACAGGGACTCCTTCACGCCGAGTTGGCCAAGCTGTGCCCTGGACTCCGAGCGGCTCCGGCCCCCGTGGGTGCTGCCGCGGTCACTTGGGTGTGGGGGACGGAGAAGCAGTGAGGGGCGTGTCCCAGTTGATCTGCACCTGATCCGGGTCGCTCCGACTCACTTGGCAGGGGTAATTCTTGGACACCGCGACGATCTGGGCGACCTGGATGGTGTTCAGCACGGGTTCTCGCGAGCCCTCGTAGGCCGGCCGGCCGGGAACGTGCACGCGATAGCGCACGAAGTAACTGTGGTTGTAGCCCCGAATGTCGTCGCCTTGTCTGATGTCGAGCACCGTGACGGTGCAGGGGACCATCTCCGTGGCCTTCTCGGGCTTCTGCTCCCGCCCGTCGTCGGATCCGCAGGCACCGAGCAACAGGCCTATGGCTCCCGTGGTGAGCAGGTACGAGAACTGCCGGATCCGCATGTCTTCTCCCCGTCATGACCTTGAAAGAAGACGAAGGTAACCGCAATCTCGCACTCAGCGGCTGCGCATTTCTCTCAACTCCGCGATCCAGAGGCCAGGGTCGGGTTCTGGCGCAGCTCCGCCGTCTCCAGGCGTTCCGCCGTGCGTTCCGCCGTGCGCCTTGCCCAAGTGCCGGTCGTCAGTGCGCCGAGGAGCAGGACCGCGAGGCCGCATGCCGTGAGGATCCACCAGCCCGGAACCGCCGCCGTCACGAACTTCTCGCGGTACGACGACGCCCCTACGCCCGCCGCCAGCACCGCCCCGACCACCGCCACGCCCAGCGTCTGGCCGAGCTGACGGCTGGTGGAGGCCACCGCCGCCGCGACGCCGGCCTGGGCGCGGGGCATGCCGGAGACCGCCGTATTGGTGATGGGGGCGTTGACGAAGCCGAAGCCGATGCCGAAGAGGGCGTAGCCGAGGAACAGGGTGGTGTCCGAGGTCTCGGCGTCGAAGAGGGCGAACAGCGCGGCGCTCGTCGTCATGGCCACGCCCGCGATCAGGAGGGGGAGGCGCGGGCCCCGGGTGCCCACCAGGCGGCCGGACAGCGGGGCGCACAGGAACGTCGGTACGGCCATCGGGAGCATCCACAGGCCGGCGTGCAGGGCGCTGAGGCCCCGGACGTTCTGCAGGTACAGCGTCGACAGGAACAGGAAGCCGCCCAGCGCCGCGAACGCGCTGATCGCGATCACCGTGGCGCCGCTGAACGGTGCCGAGCGGAAGAAGCGCAGGTCGATGAGGGGTTCGGCGCGGCGGGGTTCGTACCGGAGCAGGCCGGTCAGGGCGAGCACGGCCAGCAGCGCGTAGGGCACGATCGCGGCCGGCGCGTTCGGCGCCTCGATGATCGCGTACGTCAGCGAACCGAACAGCACGATCATCAGCGCCTGCCCGACCACGTCCGCGCGGCGCGGCTTCGGCGCCCTGGACTCGGGCACGTACCGCAGGGTCAGCAGGAGGGCGGCGAGTCCCACCGGGAGGTTGACCCAGAAGATCGCGCGCCAGCCGACCGAGTCCACCAGCAGCCCGCCCACCAGCGGCCCCGCGGCCATCGAGATACCGACCACCGCGCCCCACACCCCGATCGCCCGGGCCCGCTCCCGCGAGTCGGTGAAGGTGTTGGTGATGATCGACATGGCGACCGGGTTGAGCATCGAACCGCCCACGGCCTGCACCATGCGGAAGGCGATCAGCGCGTCCAGGTTCGGGGCGACGGAGCACAGGGCCGAGCCGAGGGTGAAGACGACCAGGCCGGCCATGAAGACACGCTTGCGGCCGATGCGGTCGGCCGTGGAGCCCGCGAGCATCAGCAGCGAGGCGAGGACCAGCGTGTACGCGTCGATCGTCCACTGCAGGCCCGCCGTACTCGCGTGCAGGTCCTGCTGCATCGCGGGCAGGGCCACGTTGAGGACGGTGTTGTCGAGGCTCACGATCAGCAGGCTCATACAGCAGATCGCGAGCACCAGCATGCGTCGGCGGTGGCTGAGCTCGGGCATACGGTTCACGGTACACCGATATAGATAGTGCGTCTAACTAATGAACCGGGACCGCTTGTCGCACGGCACAATGGGGGGATGTCCACGACCGCCTCGCCCCTGCAGATCGGCCCGCACACCGTTCAGCCGCCCGTCGTCCTCGCCCCCATGGCCGGGATCACCAACGCGCCCTTCCGCACGCTGTGCCGGGAGTTCAGCGGCGGCAAGGGGCTGTTCGTCAGCGAGATGATCACCACTCGGGCGCTGGTCGAGCGCAATGAGAAGACCATGCAGCTCATTCACTTCGACGAGAGTGAGAAGCCCCGGTCGATCCAGCTGTACGGGGTGGACCCCGCGACCGTCGGCAAGGCCGTCCGCATGATCGCGGAGGAGGGCCTCGCCGACCACATCGACTTGAACTTCGGGTGCCCGGTGCCGAAGGTGACGCGGAAGGGCGGCGGGTCCGCGCTGCCGTACAAGCGGAACCTGCTGCGGGCGATCCTGCGCGAGGCGGTCTCCGGGGCCGGGGATCTGCCGGTGACGATGAAGATGCGCAAGGGCATCGACGACGATCACATCACCTTCCTCGACGCCGGGCGGATCGCCGTCGAGGAGGGCGTCACCGCCATCGCGCTGCACGGCCGTACCGCCGCCCAGCACTACGGCGGCACCGCCGACTGGGACGCCATCGCGCGGCTCAAGGAGCATGTGCCGGAGATCCCGGTGCTGGGCAACGGCGACATCTGGTCGGCCGAGGACGCGGTGCGGATGGTGCGGGAGACCGGGTGCGACGGGGTCGTGGTCGGGCGGGGGTGCCTCGGTCGGCCGTGGTTGTTCGCGGATCTGGTGGCGGCCTTCGAAGGGCGCGATCAGGGCATCGCGCGGCCCGCTCTGCGTGAGGTCGCCGACGTCATGGTCCGGCACGCCACGCTCCTCGGTGAGTGGATCGGTGACGAGTCGCGCGGGGTCATCGACTTCCGGAAGCATGTCGCCTGGTATCTGAAGGGCTTCGCCGTCGGCTCCGAGATGCGCAAGCGGCTCGCCATTACGTCGTCGCTGGCGGAACTCCGCTCGGGGCTCGACGAGTTGGACCTGGACCAGGCGTGGCCGGCCGGGGCGGACGGGCCGCGGGGGCGTACGTCCGGCAACAACCGGGTCGTTCTTCCGGACGGTTGGCTGAAGGACCCCTACGACTGCGCGGGCATCAGCGAGGACGCGGAGCTGGACACCTCAGGGGGTTAGTCCTTCCTGGGGTGCGGTGTGGAGCCGTAGGCCTTCAGGAAGCGGTCCCGGAAGGTGTCCATTTTCCAGACGGGGGCCCCGGGGGACGGCTGGAGGCCGTCCGTCCAGTTCCAGGCGGTGATCTTGTCCAGGACCTTCGGGTCCTTGGCCACGATGGAGATCGGTACGTCCCTGCCGGCGTTGTTGCCGCTGACCCGGGCGATCGGCTGGTGGTCGCCGAGGAAGACCAGGACCGTGTCCTCGGTGCCGTAGCGTTCCAGCCACTCGGTCAGGGACGTCACCGAGTACTCGATCGACTTGCCGTACTCCTCACGGGACTTGGTGGTGTCCGTGATGATGTCCTGCGGCTTCTTGCCGTCCTTCTGGACGGCGTCGAAGAGCGAGCCGTCGCCCAGGTCGTCCCAGTCGGCCATCTTCGGGATGGGCGCCCACGGCTGGTGGCTCGAGGTCAGGATGATCTCCGACATCAGGGGCTTGTCGCGCTTCTTGCCGTGGACCATGCGCTGGAAGGCCTCCAGCGTGTACTGGTCCGGCATCGTCGACCAGCTGAACTTCGGGCCCCGGTAGCCGAGGTGGAAGGCGTCGTAGACCTTGTCCAGGCCGTAGAAGTCCCCCTCCGGCCAGCCCTTCTGGATGCCCGGCATGATGCCCACCGTGTCCCAGGCGCCGGTCTTCTGGAACGCTTTGGTGAGGGTCAGGTGGCCGCCCGAGGTGACCGTGCGGTAGCGCTGCTGGTTGTCGATCCACAGTCCGGACAGGAACGTCGAGTGGCCCAGCCAGCTGCTGCCGCCGTAGGTGGCTGATGTCAGCCAGCCGCTCTTCGCCTTGTAGCCCGCCGCTTCCAGTGACTTGGTGCGTGCGTCGAGCGTGCTCGTCACGCCCGGGGCCATGACCGGGTCCTCGATCGCGCTTCTGCCGTAGCTCTCGATGAACGTGAAGATCACGTCCTTGCCGCGCAGGTCGGGGAGCAGTTGGCCGGGCGGTGTCGCTCCGAAGGCGTCTGCCTTTGCTTCCTTCGCGAACGCCGCCTCGTCCCTGAGGGTGTCCTGGACCCGCCTTGCCTGGATCGCGAGTGCGGAGGCCGCTCGGTCGGAGGCTATGGGCAGGCCCGCGAGTTGGAGACCGAGGGCGGAGCAGGTGATCCAGACCGTGCCGGCAATGAGGGTGGCCTTGGTGGCCTGCTGTTTGTGGGCGGCCAGGTTGTTGCTGAGTCTGACTGCCGCCAGGGCGGTGAGTACGAGGAGGAGTACGGCGAGCAGCACGGTGCCGATGGTCGCGGTGAGGGTGGTGGCGGCGCCCATCGAGTCCTTCATGTACGCCTGGGCGTCGTCGAGGAGGGACCAGTCGAGGACGAGGTTGAAGCCCCGGCCCAGGTACTCGCGGAAGCCCATGTCCAGGACGTTGAGGATGGTCAGGGCGCCCAGGGCCGCGCCGAACAGGGCCGCGGTGATTGTCCTTGGGCGGCGGGGGAGCGCGAGGAGGATTGCGGCGCCGACTATGGCTTCCGCGGGGATTCGGGTGAAGCGGTCGGGGCGCAGGGCGGCGAGGCTGTTGGGGAGGAGGAGGGCGGTGAGGATCAGGGCGGCGGAGAGGGTGGTGAGTGTCCAGCGGAGGAGGGGGGGCTTCTCGGCCTCGGCTTCGCCTTCGGCCTCGTTCTGTTTCCCACCGGCACCGCCCGTACCACTACTTTCGTCGTCGGGTGCGGGTGGCCCGTGTGGGGGTTCCTCGCCGTCGGCGGCCGCGGGTGTGTTCTCGTCGTCCAACGGCGCGGGTGCGTTCCCGGCTTCCGTCAGCTCATCGACCGTCGGCTCCGCCAACGGCGTGTCCCGCTGCTGGCGTAGGCGCGTGAAGACAGGCACCCGGTTGGTCCTTCCGTGGCGGCGTGGGGTGGGGGCGTTGGGCCCGCCGTAGGTTCGTACGGGCCCGTTCCCGCCACTGTTCAGCCAACCGGGCCCACCACTCGGCAAACACCCGGCAAACGCCCGCCCAACTACTCCTTCACGCCCCGCCCACCGCCGTCAGCAGCGCCAGTGGTGCCGTCGCCGAGCGGGACTCGCGTACGCAGGCGTGGGGGTAGGGGACCGGTTCCGGGTGGGTGTCCCGGCCGTAACCCGCCAGAACCTCCGGCAGGCGGTGGCCTGTTGTCGTTGCCGCGTCCACCAGGGCGTGGGCCACCGTTCGGGCCTCGTCGTGGAGGCCGTAGCGGGACAGGCCCAGGGTGATCAGGGCGTTGTCGTGCGGCCAGACCGAGCCCCGGTGGTAGGAGAGGGGGTGGTACGCGGGCTGGCCCGCGGCCACCGTGCGTACGCCCCAGCCCGAGAAGAAGTCCGGCTCCAGCAGACGGCGGCCCACCAGTTCGCCGTACTCCTTGTCCAGCAGGCCCGACCAGAGCAGATGCCCGGCGTCCGAGGCCAGCGCGTCCACCTGGCGGCCCTCGCCGTCCAGCGCCAGCGCGGGGAAGGAGCGCTCCGGCATCCAGAAGTCCCGTTGGAAGCGGTCCCGGAGGTCTCCGGCTGCCTGCTCCAGGAGCGCCGCGTACGTCTCGTCCCCCCATACCGTGCGCGACAGCCCCGCCGTGCGGCGCAGCGCGTCGTACGCGTAGCCCTGCGCGCCCGCCGCCATCACCGGGCCGCTCGCCTTGGCGCCGTCGGACCAGCAGATCGCGCCGGGGGAGTCCTTCCAGTTCTGGTTGGCGAGGCCGCCCCGGTCGGCTCGGTAGACCAGATAGCCGCGGGAGGTCAGGCCGCCGTGGTCCAGCATCCAGGCGACGGCGGCCCGGGCGTGCCGCTCCAGGCGGCGGGCCAGGGAGACGTCCCCGGTCTGTTCCACATACGCGCCCAGAAGGACCAGGAACAACGGCGTCGCGTCCACCGAGCCGTAGTAGCGGCCGTACGGCACCTGGCCGAAGTGGGCCAGCTCGCCGTGCCGGACCTCGTGCACGATCTTGCCGGGCTGGGCCACCGAGGCCGTGCCCGTCTCCTTGGCCTGTGTCGCGGCCAGCGCGGGGAGTGTGGCCGCCGCCAGGCTCGGGCGGTAGGGGAGGGCGAAGAGGGAGGTGAGCAGGGCGTCCCTGCCCAGGAGGGTCAGGAACCAGGGGGCTCCCGCCGCGGGTACCCGGACCTCCTCGCCGTCCAGGCCGGTTGCCGGGATCTGGAGCGCGGCCAGGTCCGCCAGGCCCCGGGCGCAGGCCGCCGCCAGTTCCGGCCAGCCCGTCGGGAAGGACACGCCCTCCACGAACTCGCCTTCCAGGGCGAGCAGTTGTTCGTTGAGGGTGGCCGGGGAGCGCGGTACTCGCAGCGCCCGCCTGTCTCCGTGCGGGCGGGCCATGACCCGTAGGGCCAGCTCCGCCGTGCCGTGCGGCTCCAGGTCCAGGGTCCAGACCAGGCGCCTCGCGCCCGTTCCGGTTTCCTCCACCGCCTCCGGCGCCGGCTCGGCCGTCACCGTCGTGCACGAGCGCCATTCGCCTCGCTGGTAGGTGAACTCCACGCCGTGTTCGAGGACTTGGCGGGAGCGGGTGGCGCCGGTCTTGGTGTAGGTGCGGTGGTCGGAGCGCAGCTCGAACTGGTCGGTGAAGTCGGCGTCCGCGGTGATCGCGAGGCGGACCGTGGTGGGCGTCGGGAGGTTGCTGGTGACGCGTAAGGCCTCGACGAAGGAGCCCGCCCCCACGGCCTGTTCGCGGAAGAGCGTGTACGCGGGGGGCTCCTGGCGGCCCCCTCGGGGGACCAGGACGCAGCGGGCCGTGTCGCCGTCGGCCACCGGGGTCAGGGCCTCCGGTACCGCGCCGTCCAGCGTCAGTTGCCAGCGGCTGAGGTGGCGGGCGTCCCGGACGAACAGTCCGTCCGGCGAGCCGACGCCCCGGACACCGCTGATGTCCCCGCCGTCCCCCACGGCGGCGAACGTCTCCCCGAGTACGAGCAGATGATGCCGGTCCGTCATCCCCGGTCCCCTCCCTTGACTTCCTTGGCGCCGAAGGCGCTGAGAGCAGCGCCGTAGGTGACGCCGTATGTGTCCCATGCGGGCTCGTCGTGCAGCAGGTCCAGCGCGAGCGCGGCCGTCCAGCCGAAGTCGGCGGTGCCGCAGGCCTCGCCGGTGTACGGGTCGACGTACTCCGCGAATCCGGAGCTGTCGGCCAGCTTCAGTACCGATTGCCGTAGCGCGTCGGCGAGTTGGCGCTCGCCGTGGGTGCGCAGTCCGCGCTCCATCAGCCAGGCGGTGTTGAACCAGGCCGGGCCCCGCCAGTAGCGGTGCGGGTCGAAGGCCTCGCCGAGCAGGTCGTAGCTCGGGAGGAGGCGGGTCGTGTCGCCGAGCGAGAAGTGCGGTCCGCGGGCGGTGCGGACGAGGGTCTCGGCGATCTCCCTCGGGAGCGTGGGGAGCAGGAGCGGGACGAGGCCGGAGACCGATCGCTCCGGGATCAGGTTTCCGCCGCGCACATCCCGGCAGAGGAACATCCCGCGCTCCGGGTCCCACAGGCGGTCCAGCAGGGCGGTCGTCAGGCGCTCCGCGCGCGCGTGGCGGGCGGTGCCGGTCGCTCCCAGCTCGCGGGCGATACGGGCCAGGGCGTGTTCGGAGGCGATGAGCAAGGCGTTGAACGCCGGGTCCTCGACGGCGAAGCTGCCCTGTCCGTCGGCGTAACCGCCGTCCCGGTAGTCCGTCGCCAGCCGCACATACCGCCCGTAGTCCAGATCGGTCGGCCGGTCCTCAGGGGCGCCGTGGTCGAGGTCGGCGCGGCGGAAGGAGCGGGCCGGGGCGGGGACGACGCGGGCCAGCGGGGCGTCCCAGCAGGGGCTGTTGTCCATACCCTGTTCCCACGGGTGGACGACGGACGCGAGGCCGCCGCCGCCCAGGTCCCGCCGGTGCAGGAGATAGCGGTGCCAGGCCGCCAGCTTCGGGTAGACCCGGGCCAGGAAGCCCCGCCCGCGGGACAGGCCGGGGTCGGCGCGGTGCACCAGCCAGGCGGCCAGGGCGTGCACCGGTGGCTGCACGATCCCGGACGTCTGTACGGTGCGCGGGGCGCCCGCAGCGCGCCCCGCGGTCGAGGAGCGCCAGAAGTCGGGGCTCGGGAAGTAGGCGTCGAGCGGAACGGAGGGGTTGAAGACGATGTGCGGGATCCGCCCGTCGCTCCACTGGGCGTCCAGCAGCGTCTCCAGCTCCGTCTGGGCCCGTAACGGCGACAGGTGCCTCAGACCGATCGCGATGAACGCCGAGTCCCAGGACCACTGGTGCGGATACAGCCCGCGCGAGGGGACCGTGGACGCGCCTGTCCAGTTGGCCTCCAGCACCCGGGCGGCCCTGGCATGCAGGGCGGACGCCCGGACGGCCGGATCGTATGCAATGGTCCGCTCCGCGGGGCGGGCGACGAGCTCGGCGGTGCGATCCACTCGGGACTCCCCGGAGACAACTCGGCTGATCGGTTCGGCAGTAGCTACCGTAGGGTTACGTCTATTTAACACGCAAAACTCAATATGTAATGCAAGCTTGGGAAACACAAGGGGGTGCGCATGACTGGTCGGGTTCAGGTCAGCGCCGGCGATCTGCTCGAACTGGTCCGCACCGGCCGGGCCACGACGCGCGGCGCCCTGCAACAGGTCACCGGGCTCTCCCGGGCCACCGTGGGGCAGCGCCTGGACCGGCTGTTCCGCGCGGGCTGGCTGCGTGAGGGCGCCGGCGGCCCGGTCGACTCCCCGCTGGGCGGACGCCCCTCGATCACCCTGGAGTTCGACGACGCCCACGCCGTCGTCCTCGCCGCCGACCTCGACACCCGGCACGCCCGCGCCGCCGTCCTGTCGCTGACCGGCGAGATCCTCGCCGAACACGGCGGCACGCTCGTCGTCGAGGACGGCCCGGAGAAGGTCCTCGGCGAACTGGGCCGCTGGTTCGCCGAACTGCTGGTCAAGGCCGGACACGAGGCCGACGAGGTCTGCGGCATCGGGCTCGCCGTACCCGGCCCCGTCGACCGCGAGAGCGGCCGGGTCGTCCAGCCGCCGATCATGCCGGGCTGGGACGGCTACGACACAAGGGGCCGCCTCGCCCGGTCCTTCACCGAGCACACCGGAGCGCCCCGGGTGCCGGTCCTGGTGGACAACGACGCCAACCTCATGGCGTACGGCGAACAGCGCACCGGATACCCGGGCTGCTCGGCGTTCGTGCTGGTCAAGGTGTCGACCGGCATTGGCGCGGGCGTCGTCGTGGACGGCTCGCTCTTCCGGGGCGTCGACGGCGGCGCGGGGGACCTCGGACATATCCGGGTGGGCGCGGACGCCCTGTGCCGGTGCGGGTCCTACGGCTGTCTCGCCGCCGTCGCGAGCGGCGGTGCCGTGGCCCGGCGGCTGGCCGAGGCGGGGGTGCGGGCGGCCTCGGGATCGGATGTGCGGGAGCTGCTGGCGGCCGGGCATCCGGAGGCGGTCGGCCTTGCCCGGGAGGCCGGGCGGCAGGTCGGGGACGTCCTCGCGACCGTGGTGACACTCCTCAACCCGGGCGTGCTGATGATCGCGGGCGATCTGGCGGGGACGCCGTTCCTGACCGGCGTTCGAGAGCTGCTCTACCAGCGGGCGCTACCGCGCTCCACCGCTCATCTGGAGGTCGTCACCTCGCGGCTGGGGGAGCGGGCCGGTCTGGTGGGGGCGGGGGCGCTGGTCGTGGAGCATCTGTACGCCCCGGAGCGGGTCGAGGAGCGCCTGCTGGCGCTCGGTGTGTAAGCAGCGCGTTTCCGTCCCAAGACGCGTCCGCATGGTGAAATTCCGGCGCCTGTGGCAGCGTGATTCTCGCCACCCTTGATAAGGGTTGCGCTCAGATGAGCGAATCATGGGCTGCTGCACTTCTCCAAGGGGTGGCACTCGGTGCCACCCCTTGATCGTTCATCGATCGAAATCAGGCGTGCCGATGGCTGCTCGTTTGAGCGCTTTATCGGGTCTACGGGAGTGGATTCGTTCAAGAAGTGAACACATGGCGGCGTGCTTTCTTGCCAAGCTTTGACTTTCGATCCGGTGGCGGACGACTGGTTACAGGCGCATGACGCACAAGTGGACGTACCCAGGCGCCTTCGATCTGGGTATGTTCCTCGCCGTCAGGGCAGCCACCGAGTCCTTGAGGAGTTGGGACCCGTGTCGGAAAACAAAAAGTTCGTTTACGACTTCACCGAGGGCAACAAGGAGCTCAAGGACCTTCTGGGCGGTAAAGGTGCGAACCTCGCCGAGATGACCAATCTGGGCCTTCCAGTCCCGCCCGGCTTCACCATCACCACGGAGGCCTGCAAGGTCTACCTGGACAGTGGCGAGGAGCCGACGGCACTGCGTGACGAGGTGAGTGCGCACCTCGACGCCCTTGAGGCCAAGATGGGCAAGAAGCTCGGCCAGGCCGACAACCCCCTCCTTGTGTCGGTCCGCTCCGGTGCCAAGTTCTCCATGCCCGGCATGATGGACACGGTTCTGAACATCGGCCTCTCCGACAAGTCGGTGCAGGGCCTCGCCAAGCAGGCCGGCGACGACCGCTTCGCCTGGGACTCCTACCGGCGCCTCATCCAGATGTTCGGCAAGACCGTCCTCGGCGTCGACGGCGAGCTCTTCGAGGACGCGCTGGACGCGGCGAAGGCGGCCAAGAAGGTCACCGTCGACACCGAGCTGGAGGCGGCCGACCTCAAGAAGCTCGTCACCAAGTTCAAGAAGATCGTCAAGGCCGAGGCGGGCCGGGACTTCCCGCAGGACCCGCGCGAGCAGATGGACCTCGCCATCAAGGCGGTCTTCGACTCCTGGAACGGCGACCGCGCCAAGCTGTACCGCCGTCAGGAGCGGATCCCCGGGGACCTGGGTACGGCCGTCAACATCTGTTCGATGGTGTTCGGCAACCTCGGACCGGACTCCGGTACCGGTGTCGCCTTCACGCGCGACCCGGCCTCCGGCCACCAGGGCGTCTACGGCGACTACCTGCAGAACGCCCAGGGCGAGGACGTGGTGGCGGGTATCCGCAACACGGTCCCGCTGGCGGAGCTGGAGACGATCGACAAGAAGTCGTACGACCAGCTGATGCAGATCATGGAGACCCTGGAGAACCACTACAAGGATCTCTGCGACATCGAGTTCACCATCGAGCGCGGCCAGCTCTGGATGCTCCAGACGCGCGTCGGCAAGCGGACGGCGGGCGCTGCCTTCCGTATCGCCACGCAGCTGGTGGACCAGGGCCTCATCGACGAGACCGAGGCGCTGCAGCGCGTCAACGGCGCCCAGCTCGCGCAGCTGATGTTCCCGAAGTTCGACGAGGACGCGAAGACCGAGCAGGTCGGCCGGGGCATCGCGGCCTCGCCGGGTGCGGCGGTCGGCAAGGCGGTCTTCGACTCGTACACCGCGGTGAAGTGGTCGCGTTCGGGCGAGAAGGTCATCCTGGTCCGCCGGGAGACCAACCCCGACGACCTGGACGGCATGATCGCGGCCGAGGGCATCCTGACCTCGCGCGGCGGCAAGACCTCGCACGCGGCCGTGGTCGCCCGCGGCATGGGCAAGACCTGTGTCTGCGGCGCCGAGGAGCTGGAGGTCGACACCAAGCGGCGCCGGATGACGGTGCCGGGCGGGCATGTCGTCGAGGAAGGCGACCTGATCTCCATCGACGGCTCCAGCGGCAAGGTCTACCTGGGCGAGGTCCCGGTCGTGCCGTCGCCGGTCGTGGAGTACTTCGAGGGCCGGATGCACGCCGGTGCCGACGACGCCGACGAGCTGGTCGAGGCCGTGCACCGCATCATGGCGTTCGCGGACCGCAAGCGCCGGCTGCGGGTGCGGGCCAACGCCGACAACGCCGAGGACGCGCTGCGCGCCCGTCGCTTCGGCGCGCAGGGCATCGGTCTGTGCCGTACGGAGCACATGTTCCTCGGCGACCGGCGTGAGCTGGTGGAGCGGCTGATCCTGGCGGACACCGAGGCCGAGCGCGAGGACTCCCTGAAGGAGCTGCTGCCGCTCCAGAAGAAGGACTTCGTCGAGCTGTTCGAGGCGATGGACGGGCTGCCGGTGACGATCCGGCTGCTCGACCCGCCGCTGCACGAGTTCCTGCCCGACATCACCGAGCTGTCGGTCCGGGTCGCCCTCGCGGAGTCCCGTCAGGAGCCGCACGAGAACGAGCTGCGCCTGCTGCAGGCGGTGCACCGGCTGCACGAGCAGAACCCGATGCTGGGCCTGCGCGGCGTACGCCTGGGCCTGGTCATCCCCGGCCTGTTCACGATGCAGGTACGCGCCATCGCCGAGGCCGCGGCCGAGCGCAAGAACGCCAAGGGCGACCCGCGCGCCGAGATCATGATCCCGCTCGTGGGCACGGTCCAGGAGCTGGAGATCGTCCGTGAGGAGGCCGACCAGGTCGTCGCGGAGGTCGAGTCGGCCACGGGTACCTCGCTCAAGCTGGCCATCGGCACGATGATCGAGCTGCCGCGCGCCGCGCTGACCGCCGGTCAGATCGCGGAGGCGGCGGAGTTCTTCTCCTTCGGCACGAACGACCTCACCCAGACGGTGTGGGGCTTCAGCCGGGACGACGTGGAGGCCTCGTTCTTCACGGCCTACCTGGAGAAGGGCATCTTCGGCGTCAGCCCCTTCGAGACGATCGACAAGGACGGCGTGGGCTCCCTGGTGGCCGCCGCCGCGAAGGCCGGCCGCGAGACGCGTCCCGACCTGAAGCTCGGCGTCTGCGGTGAGCACGGCGGTGACCCGGAGTCGGTCCACTTCTTCCACGAGGTGGGTCTGGACTACGTCTCCTGCTCCCCGTTCCGCATCCCGGTCGCCCGCCTCGAAGCGGGCCGCGCGGCCACCCAGTCGGAGGGCAGCGACCACCGCTGACCTCCACAGACTCCGGAGCCGTCGTGGGTCCCCGACCCTCAGTACCGATCCACGGCGGCTCCGGAACGCGAGAGAGGGGCGGCACCCGTGCGGGGGTGCCGCCCCTTCGGGTTGTCTATTCCTGAGTCGTACGCCGCCGCCGTACGGCTATCAACAGGCCGCCCCCGGCGAGCAGTACGACCGCGCCGCCTCCGGCGAGGTACGGGGTGGTGCTGTTGCCGCCCGTGGCGGCGAGGTCGGTGTCGTCGGTGGTGTCGTCGGTGGCGTCGTCCGCCGTGTCCTCGGCCGGTTCGAAGTCCGCGGGTGGCTGGTCGCAGCCGATGCCGTCCTTGTCGCGGTCCAGGTGGCCGCCGTAGTGCTCGTCGCCCTCGGCGATGTTGGCGTAGCCGTTGTCGTACGCCTCGGTGCAGTTCGCGAACGGGTGGTCGCCCTCGTGGGCCTGGGCGGTGCCCGGTACGACGGCCAGGGAGAGTGCGGCTAAGGCCAGGGCGGTGGAGGTGCGGAACAGGTTCATGGAACCCCCCTCGGTTCGTGCGGAAGGGCGTTGACGGTATTGAGGGGCGCGTGGGGACGCGGCGGTTCGACGGACCCGTGATGCAAGCGTGACGTGACCGGACGGTAGCTCTCCGCTACCACCCGGCCCCGGAGGCTAGGCCCGGAACGGCCCCGTCACCTCGTAGGTGATGCCGCCCGACGAGCTGCCCGCCGTCCCGCGCCGGCTGGAGAAGTACAGGCGCCGGCCGTCGGGGGAGAAGGCCGGTCCGGTGATCTCCGAGCCGGACTGGCCGTCGATGCGGAGGAAGGGGGCGATGACGTCGTCCGGGGTGATGACGCAGATCTCCTCCTCCGGCGACCTGTTCGTGGCCGTCGACCGGGCCGGGGGTGGCCGCGTCCTCCTCAAGACGCGCCATCGCCAGCAGTCCCTCGACCATCCGGGCCAGCCGGTCGGTCTCGGTCACGGCGGCGGCGAGGCTGCCCCGGCCGCGCGCGGACACGCTCGGCTCCAGGTTCTCCAGCCGTAGCCGCAGCGCCGTCGGCGGGGTCTTGAGCTGGTGCGAGGCCTCGCCCGCGAACGCGTGCCGGGAGGCCAGGAGGTGCGCGAGGCGGGCCGCGGTGCGGTTGAACGCCTCGGCCGGCCGGCGCACTGCCCGACAGCCGGCGGGCGGACGCGCGCCGGGGCGTGGCCGGAAACCCTGTGCGACGGGAACGCCGAGGGCCCGGCCGGAGTGCTCCGGCCGGCCCTGTGCCGTAGTCAGGCCGCGCGGACCGCGTACGTCGCCACCCGCACCGACTCGTCGTCCAGGCACTGCCCGGAGGCGAGGTCGAAGCGCTGCTTCAGCAGCGGGGAGGCCACGAACGGGCGGCCCTGGTGGCTGCCGGTCAGACCGCGGGAGAGGACGGCGGCCCCGCTGAAGGGGTCACGGTTGTCGATGGCGTAGAGCGTGCCGGAGCGGTCGCGGAAGAGGGCCACCTGGCTGCCGTCCGGCAGCAGGGCCGCCACTCCGCGGCCGGGGAGCAGCCGGCTCAGGTCGCAGACCGTGAACCACTCGCCCTCTTGGGAGTCCAGCTGGAGCTGGACCTTGAGGTCCGTCGTCTCGGGTGCCAGGGTCATCGCTGGGCGCTTCCTTCCAGGGGGCGGCGGCCGATGGACAGCAGCGGCAGGTCGGGCTTGATCTGGTCGCGCTCCGGGACGAAGCCGACGACCGGGTCGGGGGTGTCCGGGGCGTTCACGAAGGACACGAACCGGGCCAGCTTCTCGGGGTCGTTGATGGTCTCGGCCCACTCGTCGCGGTAGTGGTCGACATGGGCCGCCATCAGGGACTCCAGCTCCTCGCAGATGCCGAGTGAGTCCTCCACCACCACGTCCCGCACATGGTCGAGGCCGCCCGGGATCCGCTCCAGCCAGGTCGCGGTGCGCTCCAGGCGGTCGGCGGTGCGGATGTAGAACATCAGGAACCGGTCGATCAGGCTGATCAGTTCGGCGTCGGAGAGGTCCTGGGCGAGCAGGTCCGCGTGGCGCGGGGTGGCGCCGCCGTTGCCGCCGACGTAGAGGTTCCAGCCGTTGGCGGTGGCGATCACGCCGAAGTCCTTGGACTGGGCCTCGGCGCACTCGCGCTGGCAGCCGGAGACCGCCGACTTGAGCTTGTGGGGCGACCTGAGCCCTCGGTAGCGCAGCTCCAGGTCGATCGCCATCTTGACGGAGTCCTGGACGCCGTAGCGGCACCAGGTCTGGCCGACGCAGGACTTCACCGTGCGCAGCGACTTGCCGTAGGCGTGGCCGGACTCGAAGCCCGCGTCCACCAACCGCGTCCAGATCAGCGGGAGTTGCTCGACCCGCGCGCCGAACATGTCGATGCGCTGGCCGCCGGTGATCTTTGTGTACAGCCCGAAGTCGCGGGCGATCTCGCCGATCACGATCAGCTTCTCCGGGGTGATCTCACCGCCGGGGATGCGAGGGACGACCGAGTACGAGCCGTTCTTCTGGAGGTTGGCGAGGAAGTGGTCGTTGGTGTCCTGGAGCGCCGCCTGCTCGCCGTCGAGGACATAGCCCTCGGCGCCGATGGTCGGGGCGAGGGAGGCGATGATCGAGGCCACCGCGGGCTTGCAGATCTCGCAGCCGTCGCCGCCCCGGGCGCCGTCGCGGCCGTAACGGTCCAGCAGGTCCTGGTACTTGTTGATGCGCAGGGCGAGGACGATCTCGTAGAGCTCCTCACGCGTCTGCGAGAAGCAGCCGCACAGGCCCTTGTCGACCTCGACGCCGGACGCCTCCAGCTCGGCCGTGACAAGTTGGCCGAGCACCTTGACGCAACTGCCGCAGCCGGTACCGGCCTTGGTGCACTTCTTCACCTCGGGCACGGTCGTGCACTGGTGGTCGGTGACCGCGCCGCGGATGGTGCCCTTGGAGACGTTGTGGCAGGAGCAGATGATCGCGTCGTCGGGGAGGGCGGAGGGGCCGAGCTGAGCCGGGGCGCCCGCGCCGGCCGGCAGCACCAGCGACTCGGGGGAGACCGGCGGGACCGAGCCGGTGAAGGCGCGCAGGGTGCCGTACGCCTCCGCGTCGCCGACCAGGATGCCGCCGAGGAGGGTGCCGTCACGGCCGATGACCAGCTTCTTGTACAGGCCCGCGCGGGAGTCGGAGTAGACGACGTCCAGGCAGTCCTCGGTGGCGCCGTGCGCGTCGCCGAAGGAGGCGACGTCCACGCCGAGCAGCTTCAGCTTGGTGGACAGGTCGGCGCCGGTGAACGCGGCTTCGTCGGCGGCGATCGTGGCGGCGGCCGTCTCGGCCTGCTCGTAGCCGGGCGCGACCAGGCCGTACACCCGGCCGTCGGCGGCCAGCGCGCACTCGCCGATCGCGAACACGTGCGGGTCGTTCACCGTGCGGCACTGCTCGTCGACCGCGATGCCACCGCGCTCGCCGACCGCCAGACCGCAGTCGCGGGCCAGCTGGTCGCGGGGACGGACACCGGCGCTGAACACGACCAGGTCGGTGGCGAGTTCGGAGCCGTCGGAGAGCTTCATACCGGTGACGGCGCCCTCTTCGTCGACGACGATCTCCTGGGTGCCGACGCCCGTGTGGACGCTCAGGCCCATGTCCTCGATGGTCCGCAGCAGCGCCGCGCCGCCGCCCTCGTCGACCTGCACCGGCATCAGCCGGGGCGCGAACTCGACGATGTGGGAGGTCAGTCCGAGGCCCTTGAGCGCACCGGCCGCCTCAAGTCCGAGCAGACCGCCGCCGACCACGGCACCGGTCGCACGGGTCTTGGCGTACTCCTCGATGGCGAGCAGGTCCTCGATGGTGCGGTAGACGAAGCAGCCCTTGGCGTCCTTGTTGGGCACCGGCGGCACGAACGGGAAGGAGCCGGTGGCCAGGACGAGGATGTCGTAGTCGAAGACCTGGCCCGACCTGGCCGTGACCTTCCTCGCCTCGCGGTCGACGGTGACCGCGGGGTCGCCGACGTACAGCTCGATCGAGTGCTTCTCGATGAACTCCATGTCCGTCATGGACAGTTCCTCGGGCGTCTTGCCCGAGAAGTACGAGGTGAGCGCGACGCGGTCGTACGCGGGACGCGGCTCCTCGCACAGCACGACCACGCGGTGGGCGGCGGTCATGCCGCGCTCGGCGAGGGCTTCGAGGAAGCGCTGGCCGACCATGCCGTGGCCGACGAGCACGATCGTGGGGGTGGCCCCCGGGGTGGCGGTCATCAGGAGCCTCCGTCGTTGGTGAGCAGGTGGAGCAGGGGGGCGCCGTCCGTGGGGAGCGGCTCTGCTCCCTCCCAGGCGCGGGCGAGCGCGCCGACGGTGCCGAGTTCACCGACGAGCACCCCGCCGACCACGCGGTCGTCGCGGACGACGACCTTGCGGTAGGTGCCTCGGGTGGCGTCGGTGAGCTGGACGACGTCGTCGCCCGGGAGCGCCTCGGTCTCGCCGAACGCGGCGAGGTCGAAGGCGGTGTTGCCGTGCAGCGTCAGCCGGGTCAGGGCCCGGGTGCCGGTGTAGCGGGCGGTGGTGTCCCCGGCGAGCAGCTCGGCGAGCGCGTCGGCCTGTTCGAGCGCAGGGGTGGCGAGGCCGTAGAGCGTGCCGTCGTGCTGGGCGCAGTCGCCGATGGCCCGGATGTGCGGGTCGGAGGTGCGCAGTTCGTCGTCGACGAGGATGCCCTTGTGGACGGCGAGCCCGGCCTCCTTGGCGAGACCGGCGCGCGGGTGGACCCCGCAGGCCAGCACCACGAGGTCGGCGTCGAGGGCGTAGCCGTCG
Source organism: Streptomyces sp. P17 (assembly GCF_032436805.1). NCBI lineage: Bacteria > Bacillati > Actinomycetota > Actinomycetes > Kitasatosporales > Streptomycetaceae > Streptomyces > Streptomyces sp. P17. Next base: position 43,852 of record NZ_JAVRBF010000028.1, read on the forward strand.
GCCATCTCCACCGAGCGGACCGCGCCGCCGACGCAGCGCACGTCGCGCACCCGGCACTCGGTGTGCACCTCGACGCCGAGGTCCTTCAGATGCCGCAGCACCAGCTTGGAGGCGCCCGGGTCGAGCTGGCGCTCCATGAGCCGCTCGGACTGCTGGGCGAGCATCACCTGGGCGCCGCGCACGGCGAGCGCACGGGCCGCGGAGACGCCGAGCAGGCCGCCGCCGATGACGACCGCGCGCACCCCCGGCCGTACCGCCTTGGACAGGCCCAGGCAGTCGTCCATGGTCCGGAACGCGTGCACGCCCTCGGGCAGCACATGGTCCGCGGTGAACAGGCCACGCAGCGGCGGCAGCACCGGGTTGGATCCGGTGGCCAGGACCAGCGTGTCGTATGAGATCTCGGAGCCGTCCGCGCACTCGACGGTGCGTCCCTCCCGGTCGATGCCGGTGACCCGGGTCCGCAGCAGTCCGGCCGGGGTGGGCAGCGCGATCACCTCGGGGGCGTACCGCCCGGCCAGCACCTCGGCGAGCAGGACCCGGTTGTAGGGCCGGTGCTCCTCCTCGCCGATCAGCAGCGCGGGCGTGCCGAGCTCACCGAGCCGCCGGGCGAGCCGTACGCCCGCGAGGCCGGCGCCGATCACCACCACACGCGTATTCGAGGTCATGCCATTGAGCGTGCGGTGCGGGTGTTACCCGGCAGCATCACGTCTGTTTCCCACGAGGAACGCTGCCCTCAGCGGGGCCGGGGGAGGGGTGTGAGGGTTCCCCGAGCCCGGTGGGGGTGGGCTGTGAGGACGGGGCGCGGCCCGCGCGGAACCTCAGAAACCCCTCAGGTACATGGACGTGGCATGTATCCCGTCCCCAAGGTCCCGATCATGCCCGACATATCGCTGACCATGATCGTCGTCCTCTGCCTCGCGGCCCTCGCGGCCGGCTGGATCGACGCCGTGGTCGGCGGCGGCGGGCTCCTGCTGCTCCCGGCGCTCCTGCTGGGCCTCCCGTCGAACACCCCCGCCGCCTGCGCTCTCGGCACCAACAAGGCGGTCGCGATCGTCGGCACGTCGGGCGCGGCGGTGACGTATGCCCGCAAGGCCCCGGTCGACGTCCGCACGGCTGTCCGCATCGGGCTCGCGGCACTCGCCGGATCGGCCGGCGGGGCGTTTCTCGCGGCCGGGATGAGCACCGAGGTCCTCAAGCCGGTGATCATGGTGGTGCTGCTCGCGGTCGCCGCCTTCGTGATCCTGCGCCCCGCCTTCGGCACCGCCCCGGCGCCAGGACCGGCGACCCGCCGCCAGATCCTCACCGCGATCGGCCTCGCGGGCATCGGCATCGGCTTCTACGACAGGCAGGCGATCACGAGGCGGTTGGCGGCCACGGCTTGCGCGGCGCCGGCGGCGATCGTGGCTCCCTCGGCGGCGAGGGCCCCGGCGCGGGCGGAGGTGCGGTTCCAGACGGTCACCGGATGTCCGGCGGTGAGCCAGGCACGGGCCAGGGCGGTGCCCATGGCGCCGGTGCCGAGCAGGGTGAGGGGGGTGCGCGGGGCCGGGGAAGAGGCGTTGTCAGTCGTGGGGTTTAGCCTCGTAGAGGGTGAACGGCCTGCTCAAGTACGTACTTTGGAGTGGGCGCCTACCTCCGGGAAAGCATCGAGGCAGGGGGAGCGACATGGCGACGGGGCGACGGCCGGGCTCGTACGTCTGCGGGGTCGACGCGGCGACGGATGTGATCGGCGGCAAGTGGAAGGTGCTGATCCTGTGGGCGCTCGCGGTGCGGCCGCACCGGTTCGGGGAGCTGCGCCGCGAGCTGCCCGGGGTGACGGAGAAGGTGCTCGCCGGGCATCTGCGGGAGCTGGAGGCGGGCGGGATCGTGCACCGCGAGGAGTACGACGAGGTGCCGCCGCGCGTGGCGTACTCGCTGACTTTGAAGGGCGTGAGTCTCAACACCGCCCTGGAGCCGCTGGGCGCATGGGGGAAGCGGAGCGTCCTGGGGGCGTCAGCGGCTGCCGGTGAGGTGCGCGAAGACGACGACGTTGCCCTGATAGCCCGTGGCGCGTGAGTAGCCGCCACCGCAGGTGATCACCCGCAGCTCGGGGCGGCGGGCCGCTCCGTAGACCTTCTCGTCGGGGAAGTCCCGGGCGTCGTAGACCTCGACGGAGTCGACCGTGAAGACGGCCGTGGAGCCGTCGCGCCGGTCCACCTCGACCGTGCTGCCCTTCTTCAGGGCGCCGAGACGGTAGAAGACGGCGGGGCCCTCGGCGTTGTCGACATGGCCCGCGACGATCGCGGTGCCCTGCCCACCGGGTGTCGTCCCGGCCTCGTACCAGCCGGCGAGGTTCTCGCGCTCGGGGGGCGGGACGTCGAGGCTGCCGGACGGGGTGAGACCGAGGCCCATCAAGGGGGCGTTCACCCGGATCGACGGGATGCGCACGCGGTCGGGCGGTGACGGCGGCAGCGCGGGCGCGGCGGCCGGCTGCCGGTCGGCGGGGTCGGCGTGCGCCTGGGCGGCGGACGGCTGCGGCGGGGCGTCCCCTTCGGCGCCACTGCCCAGCAGCCAGGCCCCGCAGCACAGGGCGACCACGGTGACCGCCGCTATCGCGGTGTTGCCGTACCTGCGCGCGGCATTGCTGGAACTGCGCATCCGAGCCTCCTGGACGGACCGTGTTCCCCCTCGGAGCTGTTGAGGGGCGTCGGGCCTGCGACGGACCCTGGTCCCCCTCCGGGCCGCGAGGGGCGTCGGACCCGGAGGGGGAGGGGACATGCGGTACCGGCGGGACGGACAGCGGAGGGTGTCCGTCAGATCCCGTCGCCTCTCGCCCGGCGATGCAGGAGCCAGGTACCGCCCGCGGCGGCGACGGCGAGAGCCGCCACGCCGGCCGCGGTCTGCACGGGGTCGGGGCCGAGTGCGCCGCCGACCCCCGTCTTCACACTTCCTCGCGGGTGCACCTGCTGCCGCTGCGAGGTCAGCGTCACCACCAGGTCGCCGGTCACCTTCCGCCCGCCCTCGGTGCAGGTCGCGGTGATCTCGTACGTCCCCGGCTGCGCGCTCGGCGGCACCCGGAACTCGCCGATCGCGTCCTGCTCAGGGGTGCTCGGCGCCAGCGTGAACGCGCCGGCGCCCACCGCGCTGGAGTCGCCCGTCGCCGGACCGCCGTCCGCGCAGGCCGTCGTGGTCACCGTGACCTGCTCGCCCGGCACGACCGAGGAGGGGAACAGCTCCAGGCTCCCGGCGGCCGCGGCGTGCGCCGGTGCGGCGACCGGCCCGGCGGCCGCGACAGCGAGCGCGCTCCCGATCAGCAGACGGGCGGTACGGCGCATCGATGCTCCCTGGGGATCGGCGGTGGGTCACTGCCCTTCCGAGGTAAGGGGCAGCGGGCCGGGAGCGCTTCCTGAGGGAGCGTCAGAATTGGGGTGAATGGGTGTCAGGTGGGCCGGTCGCGCGGTGTGTTTCGGCAGGTCAATGCCGTAGCCCAAAGGTGTCGGGGAAGTGCGTGCGCGGCGCGTGTGAACGGGTGACCCGATGCGGCGCTTGACCTCAACAATGGTTGAGGTATCACGCTGTGGGCATGACTTCCGCCACGGAACCCCTGAATGTCGCCGTCGTGATCGGCAGCAACCGCCACGGCCGCTTCGGCCCCGTCGTCGCCGACTGGATCCTCGACCACCTCCGCCGCCACGAGGACCTGACACCCGAGGTCGTGGACGTGGCCGGGATCCCCCTGCCCACGTCCTTCGCCCGCACCCCCGAGGCGGTCGAGGCCCTCACCGGCGTCACCCCGAAGCTGGCCCGCGCCGACGCCTTCGTCGTCCTCACCCCCGAGTACAACCACTCCTACCCGGCGGGCCTGAAGAACCTCATCGACTGGCACTACGGCGAGTGGCGCGCCAAGCCCGTCGCCCTCGTCTCCTACGGCGGCCTCGCGGGCGGCCTGCGCGCCACGGAACACCTCCGCCAGGTCTTCGCCGAACTCCACGCCGTGACCGTCCGCGACACCGTCTCCTTCCACAACGCCGGCGCCTCCTTCGACGACTCCGGCCGGCTCAAGGACCCGACGGGCCCGGACGCTGCGGCCAAGACGATGCTCGACCAGCTGGTGTGGTGGGGGACCGCCCTGCGCGAAGCGAAGGAGCGGCGGCCGTACGCGGGCTGAGCGGTTAGGTTCAGCGCAGGCCGAGCAGCATCACGTCATGGAGGTCCGCGCCTTCCCCAGGCCGGGCCTCGCCGGCCTTCCGGTACCCCAGGCGTCCCACCACCGGGCGTCGGGGCCGAGCGCATGTGCAGGGCGGCGACGAAGCGTCCCAACTCCACGGCCACGTCGGCGAGTTCGACCAGCCCATTGGAGCCGTCCAGCCACCGATACACCCCCCGCGGCCGCGCGAACCCCGCGCCGGGCTCACCCACTGCCAACGGCACCGGCACCGGCAGCGGCAGATGCGGGGCCGGTCGAGGCAGCCAGCGGTGCTCCCGGATGATCTGCCCCTGCCCTCCGGGCAGCCGGGGCAGCCGTGCGACCAGGTCGTCGCCGAGGCGGTACATGGCGTTGTCGGTACCGGCGGAGCGGACCGGCCGGACCGGACGCCCGGCCCACTGCGGGAACTGCTCCGCGATCAGCCGGCGGACCGGCTCCGCGTCGATGTCGAGTTCGTCGGGGCGCATCTTCGGCCCAGGGCTCCAGAAGGTGGGGCCGGGGCGGCAGGGGAGCCTAACCGCGCCCCTGCCGCCCCGGCCACCGCATTTCCCGTGCGCTCAGCCCACGTTGACCGCGCTCCAGGCCGCCGCGACCGCCGCGTACTCCGTGCTGCCCGCGCCGTAAAGGTCCTTCGCGGCGCTCAGGGTCGCCGTACGCGCGCCCGCGTAGTTCGTCGACGACGTCATGTAGACCGTCAGCGCCCGGTACCAGATCGCGCCCAGCTTGGCCCGGCCGATGCCGGTCACCGAAGAGCCGTTGCAGGTGGGCGAGTTGTGGGCGACCCCGTTGATCGTCTTCGCGCCGCTGCCCTCCGCGAGGAGGTACGCGAAGTGGTTGCCGACGCCGGAGGAGTAGTGGACTTCGAGGTTGGCCGTGGTGGAGCTCCAGCAGTCGACCGACTTGCCGTCCTTGGAGGGCTTGTCCATGTAGCGCAGCGCGTCCTGCCCGAACCCGTCCCGGACGATCTTCTCGCCGATCCGATAGTCCCCGGTGTCCGAGGAGTTGGCCGCGTTGAACTCCACCAGCGTGCCGAAGATGTCCGAGGTGGCCTCGTTCAGGCCGCCGGACTCGCCGGAGTAGGTCAGCGCGGCCGTCTTGGACGTCACCCCGTGCGACATCTCGTGTCCCGCCACGTCCAGCGACACCAGCGGACCGAGGTTCGTCCCGTCACCGTCGCCGTAGGTCATGCAGAAGCAACTGTCGTCCCAGAAGGCGTTGTTGTACCGCGTCCCGTAGTGCACCCGGTTGTACGAGCCCTTGCCGTCGCCCGCGATGCCGTTGCGGCCGTGGACGTTCTTGAAGTAGTCCCAGGTCATGTCCGTGCCGTACTGCGCGTCCACCGCCGCGGAAGCGCGGTCGGTGCTCGCGCCCGTGCCCCACTGGTTGTCGGCGTCGGTGAACACCGTCGACGGCGCCCGGCTGATGCAGATGGTGCCGAGCAGACACAGGTCGGTCTTGTTGGCCGCGTCGCCGGTGTACGTGCCCCCGCGCGAGGCGTCCTTGAGCTGGTACGTCGATCCCGACAGCGTCGTGTCGAGCGGCACCGTCCCGCTGTACAGCGACTTCCCGTCGCCGCCCACCGTCTCCAGGGTGTCCCAGGCGTCGATCTGCGCGCCGGTGCGGGCGTCGGTCAGCACGGTCCGTCCGACCGGGTTGCCGAGGGAGTCCTTGGCGAGCACATCCGTCTGCCAGGCCAGCTTGGGCGCGCCGTGCAGGGCGTCCACGACCAGCCGCGGCTTGGCGGTGAGCTGCCGGAGCGCCTCACCGAGATTGGCGGCGCGCAGGGCGTTGACGGCGAGGTCGGCGGCGCGGGTGGCGGGCAGGGCGGGGGTGACCCCGGTGGCCGGGGCGACGGAACCCTTCACGGCCCGGGAGGCGCTGCGGTAGGTACCGTCCTTGGCGAGGTGGACGACGAAGTCGCCACCCAGCACCGGCAGTTGACGATACGTCCGGTCGTACCGGACATGCTGCGTGCCGTCCGCGTCGACGATCACATCCCGGACCTTCGTGTCCTCCGCGGAGGTCAGGCCCAGGCGGGGGAGGGCGTTGGCCGCGTTCTCGACGGCGTCGGCCCGCGTCGGCCCGGCCGTGGCGCCGGCTGACGGGGTGAGTGTCGCGGCGAGCAGGGCGGCCGCGGTGACGGCCACACCGGCGGTGGCGAGACGGGAACCTCGGGCGTGCGGCCGTATCCGGCTCATGGATCTCCTCGGGAACGCGCCTGGCGACCGGCGCAGGGGGGACGGGAGCGATCTTGTCCTGCGATTTAAGGGGCCATGACAGGTCGGTGGCCAGGCCCGTCCCGTGGAGATGTGTGAGGAGACAGAATCGTTTCTGTGAGCCCTGTGACTTTGCCGTTCTTCGTGTACGGCACCTTGCGCCCCGGAGAGCCCAACCACGAGGTCTTCCTCCGCGGCCGCACACTCAAGGAGGAACCGGCGACCCTGGTAGGCGCCCTGCTCTACGACGGTCCCGGATATCCGTACGTCGTGGAGGAGCCCGGCGCACAGGTCCGCGGCGAGCTGATCACGGCCCGCCCGGAGGAGTACGCGGAGCTTCTGAGAACCCTGGACAGGCTGGAGGACTACGCCCCGGGAGACCCACGCAACCTCTACGAACGCGTCGAGCGAGAGGTGCTCACCGGCTCACGTCCGGTACGCGCCTGGGTGTACGTCGCCGCCCCCGCGGTCGCCGCCCGCCTGAGGACGCGCGGCAATCTCATCGAGAGCGGCGACTGGGCCCTGCGCCTATGAGTTCACCGCCTCCACCCGCACCGCGCACACCTTGAACTCCGGCATGCGGGAGGTCGGGTCGAGGGCCGGGTTGGTGAGGGTGTTGGCGCGGCCCTCGCCCGGCCAGTGGAAGGGCATGAAGACCGTGTCGGGGCGGATGGCGTGGGTGATGCGGGCCGGGGCCACCGCACGTCCGCGGCGGGAGACGACCGCCACGGGGTCGCCCTCGGCCGCGCCGAGCCGCGCCGCGAGGCGCGGGTGCAGTTCCACGAAGGGCCCGGGCGCGGCGGCGTTGAGCTCGTCGACCCGGCGGGTCTGGGCGCCCGACTGGTACTGGGACACCACCCGTCCCGTCGTCAGCAGCACCGGGTACTCGTCGTCCGGCTCCTCGGCCGCGGCCCGGTGCGCGACCGGTACGAAGCGCGCCCGGCCGTCCTCCGTGGCGAACCGGTCGTGGAAGAGGCGGGGCGTGCCGGGGTGGGCCGGCTCCGGGGCGTCTCCGTCCGTCGGGCACGGCCAGAACACGCCGTTCTCCTCGACGAGCCTGCGGTAGGTGATGCCGGAGTAGTCGGCGGGGCCGCCCGCGCTGGCCCGGCGCAGCTCCTCGAAGACCTCCTCGGGGTCGGTCGGGAAGCCCTTCTCCACACCGAGGCGGTCGGCCAGCTCGTGCATGACCTCCAGGTCGCTGCGGATGCCGTCGGGGGGCGTGATCGCCTGCCGGCGCAGCAGCACCCGGCCCTCCAGGCTGGTCGTCGTCCCCGTCTCCTCCGCCCACTGCGTCACCGGCAGGACGACATCCGCCAGCGCCGCCGTCTCCGACAGCACGACGTCACAGACGGCAAGGAAGTCAAGGGACTTGATGCGCTCTTCGATGTGTGCGGCGCGCGGCGCCGAGACCACCGGGTTGGAGCCCATCAGCAGCAGCGCGCGAATGTCCGTACCCAGCGCGTCCAGCAGCTCGTACGCGCTGCGTCCCGGGCCCGGCAGCGAGTCGGGGTCCACGCCCCACACCTCGGCGACGTGCCGCCGCGCCTCCGGGTCCGTCAGCTTGCGGTAGCCGGGCAACTGGTCGGCCTTCTGGCCGTGCTCGCGTCCGCCCTGGCCGTTGCCCTGGCCGGTGAGACAGCCGTAGCCGGACAGCGGGCGGCCCGCGCGGCCGGTCGCCAGGCAGAGGTTGATCCAGGCGCCCACCGTGTCGGTGCCCTTGGACTGCTGTTCCGGGCCGCGGGCGGTGAGCACCATCGCGGACTCCGGCGCGCAGAACATCCGTACCGCCTCGCGGAGTTCGGGCACGGACACGCCCGTGATCCGCTCGACGTACTCGGGCCAGTGGGCGAGCGCCTCCGCGCGGGCCTCCTCCCAGCCGGTCGTCCGCTCGCGGATGTACTCCTCGTCCGTGCGCCCCTCGGCGACGACCAGGTGCAGCATCCCGAGCGCGAGGGCCAGGTCGGTTCCCGGGCGGGGCGCGAGGTGCAGGTCGGCCTGTTCGGCGGTCTTGGTGCGGCGCGGGTCGACGACGATCAGGGTGCCGCCGTTCTCGCGCAGCTCGTTGAAGAAGCGCAGCGACGGCGGCATGGTCTCCGCGAGGTTGGACCCGACGAGGATCACACAGCCGGTCCTGGGGATGTCCTCCAGCGGGAACGGCAGCCCGCGGTCGAGCCCGAAGGCCTTCATGCCGGCGGCCGCCGCCGAGGACATGCAGAAGCGGCCGTTGTAGTCGATCTGCGAGGTGCCGAGCACCACCCGCGCGAACTTGCCGAGCGTGTACGCCTTCTCGTTGGTCAGACCGCCACCGCCGAAGACCCCGCACGCGTCCGGGCCATGTTCCGTCCGCGTGCGGCTCAGCCCCTCGGCGATCCGGTCCAGCGCCTCCTCCCAGGAGGCGGGCACCAGCGTGCCCTCGGAGCGCACCAACGGGGAGGTCAGCCGCACCCGGGAGGAGAGCACTGCCGGCGCCGTACGGCCCTTGCCGCACAGCGCGCCCCGGTTCACCGGGAAGTCCGCCCGCTCACTCAGCTCGACCGTCCCGTCCGGGGCGGCCGTCAGATTCATCCCGCACTGCAGGGCGCAGTACGGACAGTGCGTGGGCGTGGCGGTGTTCTGCATGCCCTCCAGCGTGCTTCGGCCGTGTTACGTGCCGTGACGGCGGATTGTTACGCCGCCGGGACGGCGACCTCCCCGCGGCGGCCCGACCGGCGTGAGGGCGCACCGGCCCGCCCTTGAGTTGCCGCCGGGAGGGGCGGAAGTTGCCACGGATGTGAAAGACGTCACATGTGACGCATTTCGTTCCTTACCTGGCCGATCACGCCTAGTTGAGAGTTGAAAAACCGAAGCTGCAGTCGTGCCACGTGCAGCCAGGCGCCGCTGCACGGCTTCCGCACGGCGTACGCCTCCCCACTCGAAACAGCCAGGAGGTTCTCTCCGTCATGCCCCTGCGCCATCTCACCGCTCGCGACCGGCACCTCTTCCGGCGGTACGGTCACGGCCCCACCGTCCGCGTCCCGGTTACGGCTGTTGTCGCCGGTGACGAGCACGACCTTCACCTTCCCGGCGCGGTACAGCTCGGCCGCCGCGTCCAGGCGATGGGCGAGATACGGCGACGGCTCCCCCTGCCACAGGCCCGCGCCGAAGACGACGGCCACGTCGGTGCGGGGCGCGTCGGCGACGGTGCGCAGCCGGTCGCCCGTGGAGACGTACATCCAGGTCATCGGCAGCAGCGCCAGCACGCACGCCGCCATCAGCGCCTGCACCAGCCGCCGTCGGCCGGTACGGGTGCGCGGCAGACGTGGCCGGCGGACCTCATGCAGCAAAGGACGTCGAACGTCCTGCCCAGGTTGCGTGACCAAGCTCACTCCGACCGCCGAAACCGCAGGTCCCGCCGCCTCACACGCCCCGGGTGCCGGACGGTGAACCTGCGGAAAAGACCCGTGACCCCCGTGCAACGGCGCGGCAACCTCCGGCCACCACCATCGGTTCATGACGGCGTCGAAATCACTTCACGACGAGTCCACGTCCCTCGACAGTACGGCGCACCTCATGAACCGGATCAGCAGCCAGCTCGCCAGCCAGCTCAGCCTCGTCTCGCTCGACGGCCGGCGCCGCCCCACCCCGCCCGCGCTGGTGGTGGTGGCCCACGGCAGCCGTGACCCGCGAGCCCTGAGCACCGTCCACACCCTCCTGGACCGAGTCCGCGAACTCCGCCCCGGCCTCCCCGTACGTCTGGGCCACATAGAACTGAACGAGCCCCTGCTCCCCGACACGCTCGCCGCCCTGGACACGGACGCGGCCATCCTGGTCCCCCTCCTTCTCAGCCGCGGCTACCACGTGAAGCGGGACATCCCCGAGATGGCGGCGGAGTCCGGCGTACGCACGAGCGTGGCGAAGGCGCTCGGCCCCCATCCCCTTGTGGTGGAGGCCCTGTACGACCGCCTGATGGAGGCGGGCTGGCAGAACACGCCCGGAACGGCAGTGGTCCTGGCCGCGGCGGGCTCCCGGGACCCGGAGTCGAAGGTGGACACCAACCACACGGCGGCCCTCCTCTCGGAACGCCTCGGCGCCCCGGTCCTCCCGGCCTACGCCACCACGGCCGGCCCCACGGTCCCGGCCGCCATCCAGACCCTGACGGCTCAGGGCCATCACCGCATAGCGGTCGCCTCCTACTTCACGGCCCCGGGCCGCTTCGCGACGGAATGCGCGGCCCGGGCCCCCTGGATCGCCTCGGCCCCGCTGGGCCCCCACCCGGCGATGGCGAGACTCCTCCTGCACCGCTACGACCAGAGCTCGGCGACCGAGGCCACGAGCACCCATCTCAGGGGCGCGACCAGCCACCGACAACCCGTACTCGCCACGTAAGAGTCCTGGGCGGACGCGATGGCGCTTACTGTCGACACATGGCGGACGAGAACCACATCCCACCCCCCGGCTACGACCCGACGTCAGTCGAGCGCTGGTCCAAGGAGCCGGACAAGCGCCCCGGCCGCACCGCCTTCCAACGGGACCGAGCCCGGGTCCTCCACTCATCGGCCCTGAGAAGACTCGCCGGCAAAACCCAAGTGGTGACCCCCGGCACCTACAGCCAGGCCTGGGACGCCAGCCCCCGCACCCGCCTGACGCACTCCCTCGAATGCGCCCAGGTAGGCCGAGAGCTGGGCGCGGCCCTGGGGTGCGACCCCGACCTCGTGGAAGCCGCCTGTCTCTCCCACGACCTCGGCCACCCCCCGTTCGGCCACAACGGCGAACAGGCCCTGAACGAGTTCGCCGAGGACTGCGGAGGCTTCGAGGGCAACGCCCAGTCCCTCAGGCTCCTCACCCGCATCGAGCCCAAACGGTTCACCCCGGAGGGCTCGGTCGGCCTCAACCTCACCCGCGCCACCCTCGACGCCGCCACCAAGTACCCCTGGCCCCGCGGCGCCCACCCCACCGACCCGAAGTCCCCGAAGTTCGGCGCCTACGAGGACGACCGGCCGGTGTTCGACTGGGTCCGCGAGGGCGCCCCCGGCACCCGCGCCACCTTCGAGGCTCAGGTGATGGACTGGTCCGACGACGTGGCGTACTCCGTGCACGACGTCGAGGACGGCCTGCACGCGGGCCATGTCGACCCCAACTGCCTGCACGCCGAACCGGAACGCCAGGCCGTCTTCGCGGTCGCCATCGGACGGTACGTCCCCGAGGACACCGACCCGGCCGAACTCGCCGCAGCCCTCGACCGACTCCAGGAAGAGCCCTGGTGGCCGCACGGCTACGACGGCACCGCCGTCGCCCAGGCCCGGCTGAAGGACGCCACCAGCCAGCTCATCGGCCGCTTCTGCCTCGCCGCGGAGGCCGCCACCCGCGCCGCGTACGGCACCGGGCGGCTCACGAGATACGGCGCCGAACTCGTCGTACCGCACGAGACACGGCTGGAGTGCGCGGTGCTGAAGGCCGTCGCCGACCGGTACGTCATGCAGCGGGCCGAGCAGGAGCGGCTGCGGGCCGATCAGCGGATCGTGGTGGCCGAACTGGCCGAGGCACTGACCGCGCGGGCACCCGAGGGGCTCGACCCTCAGTTCCGGGCGCTGTTCGACCGGGCCCCCGACGACCGGGCGCGCAAGCGGGTGATCGTGGACCAGATCGCGTCCCTCACCGATGCCTCGGCCCGTTCGCTTCACGTGCGTCTGACGGGGCATCCGTGAGAGTGACGGTCATGAGTGAAGTGAAACGCGCCCGAATGTGACCCTCCGTGGCCTGATCGGGCCACCCCCTCTTCCCCCATCACGCTCCGTGCGGGACGCTCCCATGTGGCGGCACCCTTACGAGGAGGCATCAAGTGGTCGACGCGGATCAGACATTCGTCATCGTCGGAGGAGGACTCGCCGGCGCGAAGGCGGCCGAGACGCTGCGGGCGGAGGGCTTCACGGGCCGCGTGATACTGATCAGCGACGAGCGCGACCACCCCTACGAGCGGCCGCCGCTGTCCAAGGGCTATCTGCTCGGCAAGGAGGAACGCGACAGCGTCTTCGTGCACGAGCCCGCCTGGTACGCGCAGAACGACATCGAGCTGCATCTCGGCCAGACCGTCGACGCGATCGACCGGACGGCGAAGACGGTCCGCTTCGGCGAGGACGGCACGGTCGTCCACTACGACAAGCTGCTGCTCACGACCGGCGCCGAGCCCCGTCGCCTCGACATCCCGGGCACCGACCTGGCCGGCGTCCACCATCTGCGCCGGCTCGCGCACGCCGAGCGGCTCAAGGGCGTGCTGGCCGCACTCGGCCGGGACAACGGCCACATCGTGATCGCCGGGGCCGGCTGGATCGGCCTGGAGGTCGCGGCGGCGGCCCGGGAGTACGGCGCCGAGGTCACCGTCGTCGAGCCGGAGCCGACCCCGCTGCACGGCGTCCTCGGCCCGGAGCTCGGCCAGCTCTTCGCCGAGCTGCACCGCGAGCACGGGGTGCGCTTCCACTTCGGGGCGCGGCTCACCGAGATCACCGGGCAGGACGGCGTGGTGCTGTCCGCGCGCACGGACGACGGCGAGGAGCACCCGGCGCACGACGTGCTGGCCGCGATCGGGGCGGCGCCGCGTACCGGGCTCGCGGAGGCGGCCGGGCTCGATCTGGCCGACCGCGCCCACGGCGGCGGCGTCGTGGTCGACGAACGGCTGCGCACCTCCGACCCCGACATCTACGCCGCCGGTGACGTCGCCTCCTTCCCGCACGCCCTCTTCGGCACCAGCCTGCGCGTCGAACACTGGGCCAACGCCCTCAACGGCGGCCCGGTGGCAGCACGCGCGATGCTCGGCCGGGACGTCGTCTACGACCGCGTGCCCTATTTCTTCTCCGACCAGTACGACTTGGGGATGGAGTACTCCGGCTGGGCGCCCCCCGGCTCCTACGACGAAGTGGTGATCCGAGGGGACGCGGGGAAGCGGGAGTTCATCGCCTTCTGGCTGAAGGAGGGCAGGGTGCTGGCCGGGATGAATGTGAATGTGTGGGACGTCACAGACCCCATCCAGCGGCTGATCCGCTCCAGGGCACAGGTGAACGAGGAGGCACTGGCGGACCCGCACGTAGCGCTGGAAAGCCTCATCCCGTAGGCGTCAGGACTGTCGGTCCACCACCGTAGAATCGCTGCGTGGCAGGACGGATCAACGACGAGGACGTGAAGGCGGTACGGGACGCGGTCCCGATCGACGCCGTGGTGTCCGAGTACCTCCAGCTGCGCAACGCGGGCGGCGGGAACCTCAAGGGGCTGTGCCCCTTCCATGACGAGAAGTCGCCGTCCTTCCAGGTCAGCCCGAGCAAGGGGCTCTTCCACTGCTTCGGCTGCCAGGAGGGCGGCGACACCATCACGTTCGTGATGAAGGTCGACCACCTCTCCTTCTCCGAGGCGGTCGAGCGGCTCGCCGGCCAGGCCGGCATCACCCTGCGCTACGAGGAGGGCGGGTACAACCCCGCTCACCAGCGCGGCGAGCGGATCCGCCTGGTCGAGGCCCACAAGATCGCCGCCGAGTGGTACTCCGAGCAGCTCGCCATCAGCCCCGAGGCCGAGACCGGCCGCCTCTTCCTCGCCGAGCGCGGCTTCGACCAGGCCGCCGCCGTCCACTTCGGCGTCGGCTACAGCCCGCAGGGGTGGGACCACCTCACCCGCTATCTGCGCGGCAAGGGCTTCACCGACAAGGAACTGCTCCTCTCCGGCCTCGCCCAGGAGGGCCGCCGCGGCCCCATCGACCGCTTCCGGGGCCGCCTGATGTGGCCGATCCGCGACATCGGCGGCGAGGTCGTCGGCTTCGGCGCCCGCAAGCTGTACGAGGCGGACAACGGCCCGAAGTACCTCAACACGCCTGACACGGCGATCTACCGAAAGAGCCAGGTCCTCTACGGCATCGACCTGGCGAAGAAGGACATCGCGAAGTCCTCCCGCGCCGTCGTCGTCGAGGGCTACACCGACGTCATGGCCTGCCATCTCGCCGGGGTCACCACCGCCATCGCCACCTGCGGCACCGCCTTCGGCGGCGACCACATCAAGATCCTTCGCCGGCTGCTGATGGACAACGGCTCGGCCCGCGTGATCTTCACCTTCGACGGCGACGCGGCAGGCCAGAAGGCGGCCCTGCGCGCGTTCGAGGACGACCAGAAGTTCGCCGCCGAGACCTACATCGCCATCGCGCCGGACGGCATGGACCCCTGCGAGCTGCGCCTCGCCAAGGGCGACGAGGCCGTCGCCGACCTGGTCGAACCCCGCACCCCGCTCTTCGAGTTCGCGCTCCGCCAGATCGTCGTCCGCTACGACCTGGACACCCCGGCGGGCCGCGCCGCCGCCCTGGACGAGGCCGCGCCGATCGTCGCCCGCATCAAGAACAGCGGCGCCCAGCACGAGGTCGCCGTCCAGCTCGCCGGCATGCTCGGCATCCTCGACACCCAGTTCGTGGTCAAGCGAGTGGCCCAGCTGGCCCGTTGGGCCCGCGACCGCGGCGGCAAGGGCCCGGCCCCGGCGCGCGGCCCCCAGCAGCCGTACGACGCCGCCCCGCGGCCCATGGCCGGGGGCCCGGCGCTCAACCTCCGCAACCCCGTCTACGCCACCGAGCGCGAGCTGCTCAAGCTCGCCCTCCAGCGCCCGGAGCTGGTCTCCCCGGCCTTCGACGCCTACGGCATGGACGAGTTCACGGCCGCCCCCTACGCCGCCGTACGCCAGGCGGTCATGGAGGCGGGCGGCGCCGAGTACGGCGTACAGGATCCGCAGGACTATCTGGTCCGGGTGCGGGACGCGGCACCCGACGACTCGGTCCGCGCGATGGTCACCGAGCTCGCCGTCGAGGCGATCATGCGCCGCACCGTCGACGAGAACTACGCGGGCGAACAGCTCGTCACGGTCCGCCGTCGAGCCGTCGAGCGTCGCATTCGTGACATCCAGTCCCAGATGACCCGGCTCTCCGCGGGCGGGGACCCGGCCCAACTCGCCGCGGTGCAGAACGAACTGTGGGTGCTCCAGCAGTACGACCAGGCCCTGCGGGAGCACGGAGCCGCAGCTCTCTAGGCCTTCCGGGCCCGGCGCGATAACCACCCGGTCACGGACCGGACGCAAAAAGTCACCGCACGCCCCTCGTGGCGGCGATGTGTCGTACTCCACACTGGGTTCCGGTGCCTGAGTCCTCGGAGCGCGGCCGATCCGTCCCCCACGGGTCCCACACCCCCGCGGTTCCGCTCATCGCGTACGGGACGGACAGCGGCAAGGCCGCCGACTCCGCCCTCGAAGCCGCGCTGCCGCACTTTCCAGCAGCGATCATCCTGGAGGTCGCCCCCGTGCAGACCCAGACCCTGACCCAGACCGACGGCAGGACTGCCGGCGGCACAGACACAGAACCGGACGCAGAGTCCGACGTTCTCGTCGCGGTGCCCCCACAGAACCGTGCCGTCCACCACCCCGAGACCGAGCCGGAGAGCCCGGCCGTACTCGAAGAACCGCCCGCCGAGCCGGTGGAGACCGAGGCGCCCGAGCCGGTGGAGCCGGTGCGCGCCGCCCGCGCCGACACCAGCGGTCCTTCCTCGGACCTGTTCCGCCAGTATCTGCGGGAGATCGGCCGCATCCCCCTGCTCACGGCAGCGGAGGAGGTCGAACTCGCCCGCCGCGTCGAGGCCGGCCTGTTCGCCGAGGAGAAGCTCAGCAGCACCCCCGACCTGGACAGCCAGTTGGCGCTGGACCTGGACCGCCTGGTGGTGATGGGCCGGATGGCCAAACGCCGCCTGATCGAGGCGAACCTGCGGCTGGTGGTCTCCGTGGCCAAGCGGTACGTGGGCCGCGGACTGACCATGCTGGACCTGGTCCAGGAGGGAAACCTGGGTCTGATCCGCGCCGTCGAGAAGTTCGACTACGCCCGCGGCTACAAGTTCTCCACGTACGCCACCTGGTGGATCCGCCAGGCCATGTCCCGGGCCCTGGCCGACCAGGCCCGTACGATCCGCGTCCCGGTCCATGTCGTGGAGCTGATCAACCGGGTCGTCCGGGTCCAGCGGCGCATGCTCCAGGAACGCGGCTACGAGCCCACCCCGGAGGAGGTGGCCGCCCATCTGGACCTCGCCCCGGAGCGAGTGAGCGAGGTGCTGCGCCTGGCCCAGGAACCGGTCTCCCTGCACGCCCCGGTGGGCGAGGAGGACGATGTGGCGCTGGGCGACCTGATAGAGGACGGCGACGCGGCGAGCCCGGTGGAATCGGCGGCGTTCCTGCTGCTCAGGGAGCATCTGGAGGCGGTTCTGTCGACCCTGGGCGAACGCGAACGCAAGGTCGTCCAGCTCCGCTACGGCCTGGCCGACGGCCGCCCCCGCACGCTGGAGGAGATAGGCCGCATCTTCGGCGTGACGCGGGAACGCATCCGCCAGATCGAGTCGAAGACCCTGAACAAGCTCCGCGACCACGCCTTCGCGGACCAGCTGAGGGGCTACCTGGACTGAGGAAGGGGGGCCGCCCGGTGGCGGCCCCCGCGCTGCCTAGTCGACCTCGGCCACCGCCTCCGCGAACTGCGCCTTGTACAGCCGCGCATACGCCCCGTCGGCCGCCAACAGCTCGCCGTGCGCGCCCTGTTCCACGATGGAGCCGTTCTCCATCACCAGGATCGTGTCCGCGTCCCGGATCGTCGACAGACGATGCGCGATGACGAACGACGTACGCCCGTGCGCGAGCTTCGCCATCGCCTTCTGGATCAGGACCTCCGTGCGGGTGTCGACGGAGGACGTCGCCTCGTCCAGCACCAGGATCACCGGGTCCGACAGGAACGCCCGGGCGATGGTGATCAGCTGCTTCTCACCGGCGCTCACCCCGGAACCCTCGTCGTCGATCACCGTGTCGTAGCCGTCGGGGAGGGTACGGATGAACCGGTCCGCGTGGGCCGCCCGCGCCGCCTCCTCGATCTCGCCCCGAGTGACCTCGCGAGCAGCGCCGTACGCGATGTTCTCCGCGATGGTCCCGCCGAACAGCCAGGTGTCCTGCAGCACCATGCCGATCCCGGCGCGCAGTTCGTCCCGGGACATCGTCGCGACGTCCACCCCGTCCAGCGTGATCCGCCCGCCGGAGACCTCGTAGAACCGCATGAGCAGGTTGACCAGCGTGGTCTTCCCCGCGCCGGTCGGGCCGACGATCGCGACCGTCTGCCCGGGCTCCACCGTCAGCGAGAGGTCCTCGATGAGCGGCTTCTCGGGGTCGTACCGGAAGGACACGCCCTCCAGCGCCACCCGCCCGCGCAGTTCCTCCGGCCGCACCCCGGGCACGGGGTCCGCCGACTGCTCCTCCGCGTCGAGGAGTTCGAAGATCCGCTCGGCGGAGGCGACCCCGGACTGCACCAGGTTCGCCATCGACGCGACCTGCGTCAGCGGCATCGAGAACTGCCGCGAGTACTGGATGAAGGCCTGGACGTCACCGATGGACAGGGAGCCCGACGCGACCCGCAGACCACCGACCACCGCCACCAGCACATAGTTGAGGTTCGACACGAACATCATCAGCGGCTGCATGATCCCGCTGTTGAACTGCGCCTTGAACCCGGCCTCGTACAGCGCGTCGTTCTGCTCGGCGAACTGCTCGGCCGACTCGTCCTGCCGCCCGAACACCTTCACCAGGGTGTGCCCGGTGTACATCTCCTCGACGTGCGCGTTGAGCTTGCCGGTCGAGCGCCACTGCTGCACGAAGTGCGGCTGCGACCGCTTGCCCACGCGGGTGGCGATGTAGAAGGAGAGCGGCACGGTCACCAGCGCGACCAGCGCCAGGATCCACGACACCCAGAACATCATCGCGAGCACGCCGATGATGGTGAGCACCGAGTTGATGAGCTGGCCCATCGACTGCTGGAGCGTCTGCCCGATGTTGTCGATGTCGTTCGTCGCGCGGGAGAGGACCTCACCGCGCTGCCGCTTGTCGAAGTACGACAGCGGCAGCCGGGACAGCTTGGTCTGGACGTCCTCGCGCATCCGGTACATGGTCCGGTTCACGGCCCGGTTCACCAGCCGCGTCGCCACCGCCATCAGCAGCCCGGCGACGGTGAACACGGCGAGCGCGAGCAGCAGCACATTCCCGACGGCGGTGAAGTCGATGCCCTCGCCCGGTGTGAAGTCGGTGCTGCGGAGCATGTCGGCCATGTTGCCGTCGCCCCGGTCCCGCATGCCCTGGAGGACCTGCTCCTTCGTCTCGCCGGGCGCCATCTCCCGTCCGACGATGCCCGCGAAGACCAGGTCGGTGGCCTTGCCGAGGATCTTCGGCCCGACGACCGACAGACCCACGCTGACCACGACACAGAGCAGCAGTACGTAGATGGTGAGCCGCTCCGGCTTGAACTGGGCGACCAGTCGCCGGCCCGACACCTTGAAGTCCAGCGAGCGGTGGTCCGGTCCTGTGCCGGCCATCATCCGCCCCATCGGCCCGGCCATCAGGCGGCCTCCGCTTCCGTCAGCTGGGAGAGCACGATCTCCCGGTACGTCTCGTTGTCCGCCATCAGCTCATGGTGCCGACCGGTGCCGACGACCCGGCCCTCGTCGAGCACCACGATCCGGTCGGCGTCCCGGATGGTCGCCACCCGCTGGGCGACGATCACCACGGTCGCCTCGGCGGTCTCCCGGGACAGCGCGGCACGCAGGGCCGCGTCGGTGGCGTAGTCGAGCGCGGAGAAGGAGTCGTCGAAAAGATAGATCTCGGGGCGCTGCACGAGTGTCCGGGCGATGGCGAGCCGCTGCCGCTGCCCCCCGGAGACGTTCGTCCCGCCCTGGGCGATCGGCGCGTCGAGCCCGCCTTCGAGCCGCTCCACGAACTCCCTGGCCTGCGCCACCGCCAGCGCGTGCCACAACTCCTCGTCGGTGGCGTCCGGATTGCCGTAGCGAAGGTTCGTCGCCACGGTCCCCGCGAACAGATACGGCTTCTGCGGGACCAGGCTGACGGTCTTGGCCAGCACCCTCGGGTCGATCGTCGCCACGTCCTCCCCGTCCACGAGCACCCGCCCGTCGGTGGCGTCGAACAGCCGGGGGACCAGGCCCAGCAGGGTGGACTTGCCGCTGCCGGTCGATCCGATGACGGCGGTGGTCTCGCCGGGCAGGGCGATCAGGTCGATGCCCTTGAGCACCGGCTCCTCGGCACCCGGGTAGCGGAAGCCCGCACCCCGGATCTCCAGGTGCCCGTGCCGGCGCAGCTCCCGCACCGGCGCCACCGGCGGCACCACGCTGGAGTCGGTGTCCAGGACCTCCTGGATCCGCTCGGCACACACCTCCGCGCGCGGCACCATCATGAACATGAAGGTGGCCATCATCACGGACATCACGATCTGCATGAGATAGGCGAGGAACGCCGTCAGGTCACCGATCTGCATGCCGCCGCTGTCGATGCGGTGCGCGCCGAACCACACCACCGCGATCGACGACAGGTTCACCACCGTCATCACGATCGGGAACATCAGCGCGAGCAGGTTTCCGGTGCCCAGCGACATGTCGGTGAGCTCGGTGTTCGCCTTGCGGAAGCGCTGCTGTTCGTACTCGTCGCGGACGAAGGCGCGGATCACGCGGTTGCCGGTGATCTGCTCGCGCAGCACCCGGTTCACCGTGTCCAGACGCTCCTGCATGGCCCGGAACAGCGGCCGCAGCCGCCGTACGATCAAGGTCACGCAGATGCCCAGCACCGGCACCACGGCGACCAGCACCGCGGACAGCGGCACGTCCAGGCCGAGGGCCAGCACGATCCCGCCGACGCACATGATCGGCGCGGAGACCATGAGCGTGAACGTCATCAGGGCCAGCATCTGGATCTGCTGCACGTCATTGGTGGTGCGGGTGATCAGCGAGGGCGCGCCGAAGTGGCCCACCTCCCGCGCGGAGAACGACTGCACCCGGTCGAAGACGGCGGCGCGCACGTCCCGGCCGAGCGCCGCGGCGGTCCGGGCGCCGTAGTACACGGCCCCGATGTTGCACACGACCTGCGCCAGCGAGATGCCGGTCATCAGGGCGCCGTAACTGAGGATGTAGCCGGTGTCACCGTTGACGACACCGTTGTCGATGATGTCCGCGTTGAGGGTGGGCAGGTAGAGCGTGGCGCAGGTCTGCAGGAACTGGAGCAGCACCAGCAGGGCGATGGGTTTTCGATAGGGCCTGAGGTAGGTCCGCAGGAGTCGTATGAGCACGCTGTGTCTCTCGGAGTCGGCGGCGGGGCGGCTGGTTGCCCTTGGCCCCTATCGTCGAACACTCCCGTGGTGTTACCTCAACTGATTAACCCAACAAGGGTGTGCTACGAGCGAAACGCCCCCGGATGGGTCTGCTCCCGCACCGACACGAACTGCTGCCGCACCGCCTGCCCCACCGCCAGCTCCTCACCGGGCTCCAGCACCTGCGCCGCCGCGCCCTGCCAGGCCGGCGGGGTACGCGGGTCGAGGGTGCCCTGCGAAGCGCCGAGCGCCCAGGCGGCCTGCCGGGCGGCACCGATCGCCGCGTAGTCCGCGGGCTGCGGTACGACGACCTGCGCGCCGAACAGCGAGGGCGCCGAGGCCTGCACCGCGGGCAGTTCGGCGGCCGCGCCCAGCAGGAAGACCCGCCGCACCTCGACCCCCCGGCCGCGCAGTACGTCGAGGGCGTCCGCGAGTCCGCACAGCATGCCCTCGAACGCGGCCCGCGCCAGATGCTCCGGCCGCATCGCCTCCCGCCTGAGCCCGGCCAGGGTCCCGGCGGTGTGCGGCAGATTCGGCGTCCGCTCACCTTCCAGATAGGGCAGCAGCACCAGACCGTGCGCCCCCGGCGTCGACTTCATCGCCAGCTCGGACAGGCTCTCCAGATCCGGCAGCCCGAGCAGCTCGGCGGTGCCGCGCAGGGTCCGTACGGCATTCAGGGTGGTGACGACCGGGAGGTGCATGCCGGTCGCGTCGGCCAGCGCGGTGATCATCCCGCTCGGGTCGTGCAGGGCCTCGGGGTGGACGGCCATCACGGACCCGGAGGCGCCGAGCGACACGACGGCGTCCCCGAGCCCGATGCCGAGCCCGAAGGCGGCGGCCATCGTCTCGCCGGTCCCGGCGGAGATCAGCAGTCCCTCCGGCGTCGTACCGGCCGCCTCGGCGGGGCCGATCACCTCGGGCAACATGGCCTGGTGACCGAGCGCCAGCTCGACGAGATCGGTGCGGTAGGCGCCGCCGGCGGCGGACCAGTAGCCGGTGCCGGAGGCGCCGCCGCGGTCGGTGGTCCTGCGGACCGGGCGCCCGAGCAGCTGCCACACCAGCCAGTCGTGGGCCTGCAGGAGAACGGCGGTGCGGGCGGCGGCGTCGGGCTCGTTCTTGCTGAGCCAGCGGAGCTTGGTCACCGGGTGGGGGGCCTGCGGTACGCATCCGACGGCCTGTGCCCATGCCTCGCGCCCGCCGAGCGCGTCGACGAGATCGGCTGCGGCGACCTGGGCCCGCTTGTCGCCGCCGACCATCGCGGGGCGGGTGGTGTTGCCCTGGGAGTCGAGGGGCACGACGGCGTTCTGCTGCGAGGAGACGCCGATGGCCTGGACCCCCTCCAGGAGACCGCCGCCGGCGGCTTCACCGAGGGAGAGGAGCCAGGCCTGTGGATCGACGTCCGAGGGGCGCCCGCCCTCCGGGGACTCAACCGGATGCGGGGCATACCCCTGCCTGAGCACGGCTCCCGTGTCCGCGTCACAGACGACGATGCGTGTGAAATCGGGCGAACTGTCCAACCCGGCGACTATCCCCATGGCGCAATTTTGCCGCACGGTGAGGGGTGACCGTGCCTACCTCGTCCCGCTCAGGTGTTGCTGGTGCCCCAGTCGTCCTCCGCCTGGCCGTTGGGGTGGCGGTCGCGGAGGCGGTGGACTCGCTGGGTCACGGACTCCGGGACCCGGTCGCCGACCTTGTCGCTGACCGCGTGGTAGGCCTTGCCGGCGTACACCCGACCCTGCTGGGCCGCGGTCTCCGCGGTGTTGCGGACCGCCGGGTTCTGCGCCACCTGGCGCGCCGACTTCTTCAGCTGTTCGTAGCGTTCGCGTCCGGCACGGGTGCCGAGGACGTAACCCAGAGCCAGCCCGACGACGAACGTGAGCTTGTAGCGCATGGCGGCCAGCCTTCCCTCGTGGGAGTACCGATTGGCGGAGCACCCCCCTGCTTGCGCTAATGTATGTGTCGCAGCGAGCGCCCGCCCCCTGGCGAATACCCAGGTAGGTACGTTCGATGCAACGAGGCATTCCTCCGTAGCTCAATTGGCAGAGCAGCCGGCTGTTAACCGGCAGGTTACTGGTTCGAGTCCAGTCGGGGGAGCTCGGTCCTCCGTAGCTCAATTGGCAGAGCAGCCGGCTGTTAACCGGCAGGTTACTGGTTCGAGTCCAGTCGGGGGAGCAGAACGAACGAGGACCCTTCCGGGGTCCTTTTTCATGTCTGGTTCAGGTGCCCGGGAACCGCGCGCGGCGCGCCGAAGTCCTTCAGGGCATGCGTAGTCGACCATCCGAAGCAGGAGATCGTATGAGCGGCTATGCTGCGGCAGACGGCGCGTACAAATGTGCGCGACACGCCGCTATGGGGCGGTAGCTCAGCCGGTTAGAGCAGCGGACTCATAATCCGTCGGCCGTGGGTTCGAGTCCCACCCGCCCCACCTGTAACCTGCCTGACCTGCGGAAACGTCTCTTCAGTGCCGCTGAGTAACCTACTCGGTCCCAACGGAGAGAATCCGCTGCTCACGAGCTGTTTGAGGTGTCGCAGCGGGCGTGCGAGCGCACTTGCCAAGGCTCTGATCTGCGGCGATTCACAGCAAGCTCGGCTGCTGGAAGTTACACAGCGAAGCCGAAAAGCAAGATCCAGGGGACGCTCAGGGGACACGAGGAACGGGAACGGGGCTCTCCCGCCCTCGCCGCCACGCTCCTGGCCACCGGGCTGGCGGCCTGTGGCAGCAGCCGGAACAGGAGCAGACGGCGGTGAGTCACGTCCACGGACTCGGCGTCGACCCATCCGACGGCCGGTTCTACGCAGCCACCCCCGATGGCCTGGCCGGGGCCAGCTACCTGACGTCAACCACCGCCATGGAACTGGGCCACCTGCCCGCCTCGCTGATCGTCGTCGGCGGCAACGCCGTCGGCCTGGAGCAGGCCCAGCTCTTCGCCCGCCGCGGGACGCAGGTCACCGTGGTGGAGGCCCTGGACAGACTCGCCCCGTTCGAGGAGCCCGAAGTCTCCGCCGTCATCGAGGACGTCTTCGGCGCGGAGGGGATCGCCGTGCACACCGGCGTCCACCGTCACCATGGTGCGCCGCGACGCGGGCGGCTACACGCTCACCGCCGTACGCGCGGGCGAGGCCACCGAACTCCGGGCGGAGCAACTGCTGGTGGCCACCGCGGTCGTCTCGCTGGTCACGCCCGCAGCCCCGGCCTCCGTACGCGCCTCCTTCTGCAACCGGATCCACTTCTTCGTCAGCGCCGAGGCCGCACAGGACTGGCTCGCCGAACACCCGGACGCGCGCATCCTGCCCGTCGCCGGGGCATACGAGACCGGACGGCCGCTGATCGAGCAGGCCCTGGCCGGCACCCCGGCGGCCGACTGCTGCTGACCCCCGCTGGTTTGCCGCGCCGTCGTCACGGGCCCACGGGCAGCCCGGACGTCGTGCGCGGTGCCCGGCGACGGTCAGGCTCTCGGCGTGCCGATCCGAAGCCTGATGCCGTCCATGTCCCGCAGTTCGATCTCGCGGGCCCAGGGAGCGTCGTGGACGGACATGCCGAGCACCGTGGCGAGTTCCCCCGGCGTATGCCGTACAAGAATCGGTGAGCTCAGAAGCCGGGGCCAGGAGGGCCGGGCCGGCGGCGGCCGGCTGTGGTCCGGCGTCCCGAGGGCCGACTCGTATGCCCCGCTCTCACGTCCCTCGCCGCCGGGTCGAGGAGCAGGCTCTCGCCCTTGCGGCGAGGGCCTCGTCAGCGGGGTGCCGAGCCGCGGTCCTTCAGCATGTCCGCCATGAGCTTCATCTCCGACTGCTGGGCTTCGACCATGCCCTGGGCGAGTTGGCGTTCCTGGGGGACTTCGCACTGCTGGGCGCAGGCGCGGGCCATGGTGACGCCGCCCATGTGGTGGTCGGTCAGCAGCTGGAGGTAGAGGATCTCGGCTCTCTTTCCGTCGGCCTGACGGAGTTCGTCCAGTTCGGTGTTGGTGGCCATGCCGGGCATGAGGGAGCCGTCCTTCGGCTCGTGGCCCATGTGGCCGCCTCCCTTCATCCACGTCATGTAGTCGGAGGACGTCTTCGGCAGGCCCCACAGGTCGAGCCAGCCGAGCAGCATGCCGCGCTGGTTGGCCTGCGTCTGGGCGATGTCGTAGGCGAGGCGGCGTACGTCCTCGTTGTCGGTGCGGTCGCGGATGATGAAGGACATCTCGACGGCCTGCTGGTGGTGGACGGCCATGTCGCGGGCGAAGCCCGCGTCGGCGGAGGCGGCGGTGGGCACGTCGGAGGTGTCGTCGTCGCCGGGAGCGGCCACCAACCAGAGGAGAAGGCCGAGGGCGACCAGGACCGCCGCCGCGGCGACGGCCCACGGGCCGCGGGATGACGGCTTGCGGGTGGGCGCGTCGTCGGAATCAGTCATGTCGGGTGTCGTCGTCACGGTCGTATCCCTCATCAGGCGGTCAGCCCCCCTGCGCAGGTGGCGCCCGGCTCGGGGGTCTGCGAGCCCTGGACGTACTTGGTCAGGAACTGCTCGACCCTGGGGTCGGACGCCCTGTCCACGCTGAGCTGGTGGCCCCAGGCCGACAGCATGACGGTGCCGGACTGGCTCTGGTTCGAACTCATCAGGGTGTAGGGCGTCTGGGAGACCTTGTCGCTCAGCGTCTTGATGTCGGCGTCGGTGGCCTTGTCGTTGTACGTCACCCAGACCGCGCCGTGCTCCAGGGAGTGCACGGCGTTCTCGTTGCCGATGGCCTTGGTGTAGACGGTGCCCTCGCAGGTCATCCACGCCGGGTTGTGGTCGCCGCCGACGGGCGGCTTCATCGGGTAGTCGACGGTGTTCTGGACATGGTTCCGGGTGAGTTTCTTCGCGTCCCAGGTCTTCTCGCCGCTCACGGGCTCCTTGGCGGCGGCGGCCTGCCGCTGCTCCTTCTCGTTGGCGCTGTTGATGGCGTACCCGCCCCAGCCGATCAGCCCGGCGACGATCACCGTGCTGATCGAGATGAAGATGATCCGGTTGCGGCGCTCGCGGGCCCGTTCGGCGCGGCGCATCTCCTCTATCTTGGCCCGCCGCGCCTCGGCGGCGGCCTTCTTGCTCGTCTTGCTCATGGCTGTTGTTCCTCGTCCTCGCCGCGCGGTGTCGCCGGGCGGCGATGGGCGCAGATGTGGGGATGGATGGCGGGAGTCGGCCGACCGTACGCGCGGGGGCACGGTGGCGTGATGCCCGTCTAGGCCCGTACTTCGCAGGTCGCCGAAAAGGTTCTCCGCATCGGCCTCACGGCGTCCGATCTCGACCGGGCCGGACCGAGACGGCCATCGCTGCTGCGGTTCCGACCGGCGAGCGATCAGCTACGACCGCTTGGTCTTCACGATCGGGTGACCTGCGAAGTACGGGTCTAGGTCCGTTGCACCTGGAGGACGTGGAGATCGGGAGCGAGGCAGACCGGCGCGGGCCCGGTGGACTGTGCGGGGGTGTCCGGTTGTCTGGGGAGGTCCGCCACACGGGGCAGGATCGCCGTGAGGGGTTGGGCGGGAGCGGCGAGGAGGGCTCGTACGCCGTCGGCGGCCGGGCGGCAGCACACATCGTCGCCGCTGGGGCAGTCGGACGGGGGCGCGGCTGTCGTCGTGTGGTGTTCGGCAGGGATGTCCGTGGGGGCCGCGGCGGCGGACATGGTGGCCATGGAGGCGGTGGCCTGGGCGCTCTGGCCGTGGGCCACGGGTCCCAGGCAGATCACCAGTGCGGCGAGCAGCGCGGCCAGGGCAGCGCAGAGCCCCGCGATCCGCGTGGTCCACCGCGCTTCGCGGGCCGTGTGCTGTGTCCGGCGCCCCACACAGCCGATATTAGGCGGTGCCTGTGGGTGGGCGTCGGCTTCGCCCGACGCTCAGTGGTCATGGCCGTCCTCGTCCGTTTCGGCGTAGCCGAAGGTGCGGGCGATGAGCTGGCCGAGTGCGGTCGGAGTCTCGTGGACGATGCGGCCGGTCTCGTCGAGGGTGAGGGCGAGCTGGGTGTGCTCGGCAGGGTAGGCGACGGCGAGGCGACGTGGGCCGTTCTCGTTCTCGTTCCGGCAGGCGGGTGATCACGGGGGCGGTGCCGCTGCCGTACGGCTCGGAGGCAAGGAACTGCGTGCGACGACGAGTGGGTCGTCGTCCTGGACGACTGGGTCGACGGCATCAGCGGCACCCCCGACGAGGTCCTGGCCGAGCTGCGGCAGGGCATGGGCGGCATGGACATGGGCGGTGACTCCGGCTCCGGCGGCATGGAGGGCCACGACATGGGTGCCATGGGCAGCATGGATATGGGGGAGGGCTCCCAGGCCCCGTCCGGCTCGCCCTCCTCCGGCGGGATGCCGATGAAGTTCATGCTCATGGGCGCCGAGAGCGAGCTGCTCGGCGGCGACGCCGGCGACGTGAAGTACCCCTACCACCTGGTGAACGGCCGGGTCCTGCTCGGCGGCGACGTGAAGTACCCCTAGCACCTGGTGAACGGCCGGGTCCCCGCCGACCCGGCCACCTACCAGGGCAAGCCCGGCAAGCGGGTCCGGCTGCGCATCATCAACGCGGGCGGCGACACGGCCTGGCGCGGCTGCTGCTGGGTGCCCGTGACTGCCATCGTGCGCTGGGGTCGCAGGAGGCGTTCACCGACTGTCTCGCCGAGCTGCGGACAGAACTGAAACGCCGGCGCAAGCTGATGAGCATCCTCGACCGGTACGGGCTGTGCAGGGGGTGCGGGCCCGGTGCCCGCTCGCTGGATGCCGGACGGCGCTTCTCAGTCCCTGAGGTCGATCATGCGTACGGGCTGTCCGGTCGTACGGGCGATCGTCTCGAAGTCGCGGTCGCAGTGCAGCAGTGTCAGCCCCGCCTCTTCCGCGGCAGCGGCGACCAGCAGGTCGACAGGGCCCGCGGCGCGGTGCTCACCCTTGGCGGTGAGTAGTCGAGAGCGACCTGTCACCGGTCTCCCGCGTGACTGCCCATCCCATCGCTGTGACCGTGTCGCCCATGACCTCGGACGGCGTGCCCTGCACCCCGGCGCGTGGCCCTGGCCGGTGAGACGGTCGCCCTCCCCGCATGTCGTCATGTCGGCCCCTTGCCCGGCGGCTGTTCTCAGGGCCGTTCCAGCCACGGATACCCGGCTCCGTGTGCTCGGCTCGCTCAGCGGATGCGTGATCTGCTCAGACCTGCTCGAAGTGGCTGGGTCTGCCGTCGTGGTGCACCAGACGGCCCAGCTCTTCGGCGCGGGCCCGGGGCATGAGGGTCCAGGTGCCGTCGGTGCGGAGCAGGGCGGCGGAGTGCCAGGGGGTGGTCCAGGCGTCGGGGGCGTCGAGGAGGCGGATGCCGAACTTGGGGGCGCCGGCCGGCTGGGGGTGGATGGACAGGCGTACGGCGCGCGGGTGGTGGTCGGCGATCAGGTTGCCCCAGGCGCGGCTGCGCTGGATGACGCCGTACGCCCGTTTGCGGCACTCGCGTTGGAGGGCGGAGCGGGTGCCGGTGAAGTCGGCGGTGTCGTCGACGAGGAAGCGGGTGATCCCCCGGTAGAGGGCGAGGGTGTGGTCGTCGGCGCGGACCTCCGCGTGCAGCGCCGCCAGGGTGGGGGCGTACCGCTCGTGCACCTGGGCGCGTTTGGTGTCGTGAGGCAGGTCACCGAGGACGTCGCGCAGGTCGAAGACGGAGAGGCGGGGCAGGTCCGACTCCCGTATGAGGCGTCTGAGTTCGTCCGCGTAGGCGTCTATGTGGCCGTCGGCAACGCGGATCAGGTCGCCGAAGACATGGCCGTCGGAGCAGATGATCACGCGGGCTCCCGGTGCGTGGATCCGCTCGATCTCGGTGCACAGGCTGTGGAGGAAGCTGAGGGAGAGGCGTTCGCCCTGGTCCGGGAGGTGGCCGAGGACCTTGGCACGGTTGGGCGACTTGCAGGGGAAGCCGGGGAGGGTGAAGACGACGGGTTCTGCGGCGCGTACGAAGTCGGCGATCTGGCGCAGTTGGTGCGGGAACGCCTCCACTGGGGCGGGAGAAGCGTCGGTCGTGCGGTGGTGCGGCAGCAGCAGGTTCAGGACGGCGGCGCTGATGCTGCTGATGGAGCGGGTGTCAGGTGCGGTCGTCAGCGGCATGGGGTGGGGCCTCCGGGAGGGCGTACGGAACGCGGGGGCGTGCGGGCATGGCCGTACGGCGCCTCGGCGTGGTGTGCCGGGCGCCGGCGGATGGCAACGGGTGATCAGCCGGGGCGGTCCGTGCGCGGGGGACGCGCGCGATCAGCGCCGTGGGCCGGGGAGAGGGCCTGGGTCAGAGGCGTCGGTCGTAGCCGACGGGCAGGTGGTTGGTGCCGCGGCCGAGGACGGCCGGGATCCACTCGATGTCCTCGTCTCTCATCGCCAGGTGCAGGCCGGGCAGACGGGCCAGGAGAGTGCCGAGGGCGATCCGGAGTTCGGCGCGGGCCAGGGCCGCGCCCGGGCAGAAGTGGATGCCGTGGCCGAAGGCCAGGTGGGGGTTGGGTGAACGGTCGAGGTCGAGGGTGTCCGGGTCGGGGAAGCGGCGCGGGTCGCGGTTGGCGGCGCACAGCGAGACGATCACCGAGTCGCCGGCCGGGACCTTCGTGCCGTGCAGGTCGCTGTCCTGGTCGAAGAAGCGCCAGGTGGTGAGCTCGAAGGCGCTGTCGTAGCGAAGGAGTTCGTCGACCGCGCGGGGCAACAGGTCCGGGGTGTCGCGCAGGCGGGCGAGTTCGGCCGGGTGGCGGAAGAGGGCGATCAGCGCGGTGGTGATCTGGTTGGTGACCGGTTCCTGGCCCGCGACGAGGAGCTGGAAGATCATCGAGTCCAGCTCCTCCTGCGACAGCTCGCGGCGGTCACGGGCCACGACCAGGCGGCTGAGCAGGTCATTGTCTGCGTGGTCGCGCTTGTGGGCGACGACCTCGGCAATGTAGCTCTGCAGGCCGTGCAGGCGGGCCTCGTACAGCGGGCGCCCGGGGTCGGTGGGGCCGACCGGCTGGACGACCTTGCCCCAGTCGCGGTCGAAGCGGGCCGCCAGTTCGGCCGGCAGGCCGATGACTTCGGCGAGGACCTGGAAGGGGAAGTGGGCGGCGAAGCCGGTGACGAGGTCTGTGGGGCCGGTTTCCGGGAGGGCGTCGACGAGGGCGTCGGCCAGCTCCTGGAAGCGGGGCCCGAGTTGCTCGATGCGGCGCGGGGTGAAGGCGTCCGTCACGAAGCGCCGCATGCGGGTGTGCTTGGGCGGGTCCTGGTGGAGGAGGTGGACCTGGAGCTGGGAGTGCTGCGGCTCGGGCATGATCGAGGCGCGGGCGCGCCAGCGGTCGTTGCCCCGGTCGTGGTTCTTGCCGAGGCGGTCGTCGTTCAGTGCGGAGTGGGCGCCCTCGTAGCCGGTGACGAGCCACGCCTGGACTCCGCTGGGGAAAAGGACCCGGTGGACCGGGCCGGTCTCGCGCATCCGCTCGTACAGCGGATACGGGTCGGCCTTGTAGGGGCAGCCCATCAACGGGACCGGATCGGGCAGGGTGTCGGCCTCGCCGGCCTCGGTGGCGGGCATCGGTTCCTGGACGGTCATGTCAAGGCGCTCCTCTACAGGGCGAGTTCGGGCTGGTATTGGTCCAGCCACAGGGCGAGGTCGACGACACGTTCGAGACGGAGGCGGTGGCCCCACTGGAGTTGGTCGGGCGGGGTGTCGAGGCAGGGCTTGACGCGGGTCTCGTCGGCGAGTGAGCGGACCGTGTCGTCGGTGAGTGCGTCGCGGGCCATGGCCTGCAGGCCGCGGTTGTAGTCGGGGTGGTGGGTGGCCGGGTAGTGGTTCTTCGGGCGGAGCAGGACCGAGTCGGGAGCCAGCCCCGTTCCCGCCGCGCGCAGCAGGCTCTTCTCACGGCCGTCGAAGCTCTTCAGCGCCCAGGGGGTGGTGAAGGCGTACTCGACGAGCCGGTGGTCGCAGTAGGGGACGCGGACCTCCAGGCCCTGCGCCATGCTCAACCGGTCCTTGCGGTGGAGGAGTTGGCGCAGCCAGCGGGTCAGGGACAGGTGCTGCATCTCGCGCTGCCGGTGTTCGGTGGCGGTCTCGCCGTCGCGGTGGGGTACGGCGGCCAGGGCGCTGCGGTAGGTGTCGTCGCGGAACTCGCCGATGCGCAGGTCGAGTTCGGGGTTGAGCGGCATCGCGGCCTCGTCGCCGGTCACCAGCAGCCACGGGAAGGTGGCGGCGGCGAGCGCCTTGGGGTTGTGGAACCAGGGGTAGCCGCCGAAGACCTCGTCGGCGGCCTCCCCGGACAGGGCGACGGTGGAGTGCTTCCGTATCTCCCCGAAGAGGAGGTAGAGGGAGGTGTCCATGTCGCCGACGCCGATGGGCGAGTCTCGGGCGACGACCACGGCCTTGCGGTGCTCGGGGTCGAGCAGGGCGAGGGGGTCGAGGACGACCGTCGAGTGGTCGGTGCCGATGAACGCGCCCGCTTCCGTCGCGTACGGGGTGTCGTGGCCGGTGCGCAGTACGTCGCCGGTGAACCGCTCGGCCTGGTCGCTGTAGTCGACGGCGTACGAGCGGATGCGGGCGTCCGGGCCCTCGCGCAGGCGGAGTTCGTCGGCGAGCAGGGCGGTCAGGACAGTGGAGTCGATGCCACCGGACAGGAGCGAGCACAGGGGGACGTCGGCCTCCAGCCGGCCGCGGGCGGCCGCGCTCACCAGGTCGTGGACGCGGGCGACGGTCGCCTCCCGGTCGTCGGCGTGGGTACCGGCCTCCAGCTGCCAGTAACGGCGTTCACGGATGCCGTCCCGGTCCAGGACGAGCAGGCCGCCCGGCTCGACCTCCCGCACGCCGGACCACACCGTCGGGCCGGTGTTGAACAGCAGGCTGTACGCCTCGCGCAGCCCGTCGGCGTCCACCCGGGGCCGTATCTCCGGGTGCTCGAAGAGCGCCTTGGGCTCGGAGGCGAAGGCGAGGCCGCCGTCGACGGCCGCCCAGAACAGGGGCTTGACGCCGAGCCGGTCACGGACCAGGAGCAGGCGCTGGGCGCGCTCGTCCCAGACGGCGAAGGCGAACATGCCGTCCAGATGGCCGGCCATCGCCTCGCCCCACTCCGCGTAGGCCCGCAGCACCACCTCGGTATCGCTGCGGGTGCGGAACTCGTGTCCCAGCCTCCGCAGCCGAGCCCGGAGTTCGTGGTGGTTGTAGATCTCGCCGCTGTAGGTGAGCACGGTCGTCGGGGCATCGGGCCGGTCGGTCATCGGCTGGACGCCACCGGCGATGTCGATGACGGCCAGGCGGCGGTGGCCGATCGCGGCACGCTCGCCGAGCCAGACTCCGCCCGCGTCGGGGCCACGCGGGGCGAGAGTGGCGGTCATGGCCTCGATGACCGGGGCCTGGGTGCGGGCGTCCTGGTGGAAGGACACCCAGCCGGTGATTCCGCACATGGGTACGACTCCTCGGTCGGGGAACGGGGAAGCGGTGCTCAGCGGGGTGCGACGGGCGCCGATTCAGCAAGGCCCGCAGGTGCGCGGGCGGGCAGGGCCAGCAGGGGTACGGCGAGGCAGGCCGCGGTGGCGGCCAGCACCAGGCCCGCCCGTACACCGCTGTCCGGGCCGGTCAGGCCCCAAGCCGCCGTGGCCAGGGCCGGGCCGAGCGTGAAGCCGAGGCTGCGGGCGAGCTGGACGGCCGAGCCGACCGTGGCGGCACGGTCCGGCGGGGCGGCGCCCATGACCAGGGCCTGGGTGGGACCGCCGTTCAGGCCCATGCCGAGGCCGGCCACGGCGAGCCGCCAGGCCACGTCGGGCGGGGACCAGCCGTCGCCCAGCGGTACGAGCAGCAGCAGGCCGACGGCGGTCAGCGCGGCGCCGGCCACAGCGACGGGCCGGGCACCGTACCGGTCGGCGAGCCGTCCGCCGAGGGGTCCCGCCAGCCCCATGGCGAGCGGGAAGGCGAGCACTGTCAGGCCGGTCGCGGTCGCGCTGACGCCCTCGTCGCGCTGGAGGTGCAGGGCGACCACGTAGTGCATGGCGGCGAAGCCCACCGCCAGCGCCAGCACCGCTCCGTGCGCCCGCAGCAGCCCCGCCGCCCGCAGTACACCGGCCACCGGACGGCCGCCCGGCCCCCGCAGCCACCACCACAGCGGCGGTACGGCCACCAAGGCGAGCGCCGGCCAGGCGGAAGAGCCGGAGGCCAGGGTCAGGGACAGCAGCAGGACCGTGACTCCGCCGGCCACCAGCGCCGCGTCGGCCACGGAACGCCGGTCAGGACCGCGCAGACGGCCGTCCCGCGGCATCGCCCTCCATGCCACGGCCAGCGCCAGCAGACAGAACGGGATCTTCACCAGGAAGATCCAGCGCCAGCCCAGGTGGTCGAGGAGCAGCCCGCCGACCGCCGGTCCGGTGACGGCGCCCAGGGGACCGAGGGTCGCGGGCACACTCATCGCCCGCCCGCGCAGCTCCGGCCGCACGGAGCGGATCGCCAGCACCGGCATCAGCACGAACAGCACCGCGCCGCACGCGCCCTGCCCGATCCGGGCGGCGATCAGCCAGGACACCGACGGGGAGAAGGCGGCCAGCGCGCTGCACAGCGCGAAACCACTGGTGGCGGCCAGCAGGGCGGGGCGGGTACCCACGCTGTCGAGCCAACGGCCGACGGGCAGCAGAAGGGCGACGACGGGGAGTTGGTAGCCCAGTACCGCCCACTGGGCCGTCGCGGCCGGCACCCGCAGACCCGCGGAGATGCCGGCGAGCGCCACGTTGACAATGTTCATGTCGAGCATCGCCACGAACGACAGCGCGCCCGCCACGGCCACCAGCAGCCAGCGGTCGTGGACCTCGGATATGTCGGCGGGCTGTTCCGAACCGGAACCCTGGTCCGTCACTGATGCGCCCCTCCCCCTCGCCGGTCGGCTGCCGAGCGGCAGCCTCGTCCCACAAGTCGGAGGAACCGCGGGGTGAGTTCCCGGAGTGGGCCGGAATCGTGGGTGGCGCCTGTGACGGGACGCTCGACGTTCACATGGTTGGTCTGCGCGAGGACCGGGGCAGCTACGGCAGCCCGCTCAGCGCGAGCCCGGCACGGGGATCAGCCCCGGGACACCTCCCGAGGCTGTTGCGGTGATACCCCTGCGCGCCGTTCGCCCGCCACGCAGCGCACCTGCCCGGCCGCTCGGCTCACGCCTCCAGCACCGCGGGCGTGTCCTTTGCCGACCCTCGTTCCGCCGGTTCCCGGTGGTCGAAGGCGATCAGCGGGTCGCCGGTCAGCGGATGCTCCACCACGGCCGCGCGCACGCCGAACACCTCGGCCAGCAGGGCGGGAGTCAGTACCGCGCGCGGCGGGCCGGAGGCGACCACGCGGCCGTCGTGCAGGACGTGCAGCCGGTCGCACACGGAGGCGGCGGCGTTGAGGTCGTGCAGCGACACCAGGGTCGTACGGCGCCGGCCGCGCAGCAGGGCGAGGAGCTCGACCTGGTGGCGGATGTCGAGGTGGTTCGTCGGCTCGTCCAGTACCAGGACGTCCGCCTGCTGAGCGAACGCCCGGGCCAGCAGCACGCGTTGGCGCTCCCCGCCGGACAGCTCCGTGAAGCGGCGGCCGGAGTGGCCGGCCATGCCGACGTCGGCGAGGGCCTGGGCGACGATGTCCCGGTCGGTGGCGTCCTCCCCGGCGAAGGCCCGTTTGTAGGGCGTACGGCCCATGGCGACGACCTCACGTACCGTCAGCTCGAAGTCGCCGCCGCGCTCCTGGGGGAGGGCGGCGATGTGCCGGGCCGACCGTGCGGGGCTCAGCTCGCGCAGGTCGGTGCCGTCGAGCAGGACGCGCCCGGCTGCGGGCCTGAGGTGCCGGTACACGGTCCGCAGGAGGGTGGACTTGCCGCTGCCGTTGGGGCCGACCAGGCCGGTGATCTCGCCGGGCGCCGCGATGAGGTGGGCGCCGGCCACGACCGTACGGCCGGTGTACGAGACGTGCAGGTCCTCGATGTCGATCCTCAACCGGCGCTCCCTGGTCCGCTCCCCTGGTCCGTCCCCGGTTCCCGCTTCCCCACCCAGGTCCCCTTCACCGTTGCCCTTGTCATCCTCAACTCCAGCCTCCCGGCCGCCGGTCCAGCAGATACAGCAGCGCCGGGGCGCCGATCAGCGAGGTGACGACCCCGACGGGCAGCTCCTGTGTGTCCATGGCCGTGCGGCACACGATGTCGACCACCACCAGCAGCAGCGCGCCGAAGAGCGCCGACACGGGCAGGAGGCGGCGGTGGTCGCCGCCGACGACGAGCCGGCAGGCGTGCGGGACCATGAGCGCGACGAAGGCGATGGCCCCGGAGACCGCGACGAGGACGCCGGTGAGGAGGCTGGTGACCGCGAACAGCTCCCGGCGCAGCCGCAGGACGTCGATGCCGAGCCCGGCCGCCGTCTCGTCGCCCATCAGCAGCGCGTTGAGCCCCCGGGCCCGGGCCTGGAGCAGCAGCAGAACCACCGGGACAGCCACCGCGGGGGCCGCCAGCAGGGGCCAGTTCGCGCCGCTCAGGCTGCCCATGAGCCAGAACAGCACGCTGCGGGTCTGCTGCTCGTCCCCGGCCTGCAGGACGAGGTAGCTGGTGAATCCGGACAGGAACTGGCCCGTAGCCACCCCCGCCAGCACCAGCCTGAGCGGTGCGAAGCCCCCGCCACGCCGGGCGATCGCCCACACGAGCGCGAAGGTGGCCAGGGCTCCCGCGAAGGCGGCGCCGGACAGACCGAGGCCCAGCGAGCCCCCGGCACCGAGGCCGAGCACGATGGCGGCGACGGCACCGAGGGAGGCTCCGTTGGAGATGCCCAGGAAGTACGGGTCGGCCAGCGGGTTGCGTACCAGGGCCTGCATCGCCGTACCGACGAGACCGAGCCCGGCACCCACCAGAGCGGCCAACAAGGCGCGGGGAACGCGCAGTTGCCAGACGATCAGGTCGTTCGTGCCGGGTCTGGGGGTCTCGCCGGTCAGTCTGCGCCAGACCACGCTCCACACCTCGCCCGGCGGGATCGACGTGGAGCCCCAGGCGACCGCCGCCGTCAGGGCCGCGAGCAGCGCGACACCGAGGAGCAGCGCCAACGGCCCGACGGGCACGGACCGCCGGGCCTGTGCGTGGGTGGTGTCCGTGCCCTTCCTGCTCACCGGGACGTCGAGCACGGTCAGCCGACCTTGCCCGGGTAGAGGGTCTTCGCGATCCGCTCGACCGTGTCGGCGTTCTCCACGCCGGCGATGGTGGTCTGTTCGGAGCCGATGCGCAGGAAGTGTCCCTCCTTGACGGCCTTCAGGCCCTTGGTGGCGGAGTTCGACTCCAGCCACTTCTGCGCCTCGTCGAACGCCTTCCTGTTCGCGGCCTCGCTGCCCCGGTTGCGCACGCCGAGCTGGATCCAGTCCGGGTTCTCGGCGATCACGTCCTCCCAGCCGACCTGCTTGTAGTCGCCGTCGCAGTCGGCGAAGACGTTGCGGGCGCCGGCCTGGCTGATCACCGCGTTGGCGATCTGCCGGTTGCAGACGGCCATGGGCTGCTTGGTGCCGGCGTCGAAGTCGAAGAAGAAGTAGGTGGGCCGCTTGCTCTCCGGGGTGCCGCCGACCGCGTTCCGGACGGCGTCCACCTTCTTCTTCATGCCCTCGACGAGTTGTTCCGCCTTCGCGCTCGTGGCGGTGATCTCACCGAGGGAGGTGATGTCGGCCTCCACGGCGGACAGATCGGTCACCGCGCTCTTGGCCATCGACGCGCAGGCGGTGGACTTCAGGTAGATGTGCTTGATCCCGGCCGCCTTGAACTCCTCCTCGGTCGGCGCGTCGCCCATGCCGCCGCCCATGCTCATGTTGGCGAAGGTGTCGATGTACAGGTCGGCGCCGGAGCCGAGGAGCTTCTCCTTGGGGATCACGGTCTGGCTGAGCACCTTCACCTGCTGCGCCTGCGCGTCCAGGTCACCGGGCAGGGTGCCCTTGCCGGGCGGGAAGCCGGTTCCGATCACCTTGTCCCCGGCGCCGAGCCGGAGCAGCAGCTCCAGGCTGGAGGCGTTGCTGGTGACGATCTTCTCCGGGGCGGCGGAGAAGGTGGTCCTGGCGCCCGTGCAGTCCGTGACAGTGACGGGTCGGTCGTCGGCGGCGGCCTTCCCCGCGGCCGGGCTCGCCTTGTCGCCGTCCCCGCTGCCGTCGCCGCAGCCCGCCACGAGGAGGCCGCCCAGCACCACGGCCGTCGTACCCCACCACACGCGAGAACGCATCGAAAACTCTCCCGGATCCACTCGGTGCACGGGTGGACCGTCGCCACCCCCTGTCCACTAGTCGCGGCGGATACGGCCTGAGTTCCCGCCCGTTGGGCATCACAGGAGGGAATCGCGCCGCCGGGCCGAGGGAGGCGGGCGTCAGGAGAACTCCTCGCGGTGGTCGAGCGGGGAGAGCCGCGGCACGCGCAGAAATGCGGTGGGGCATACCCCCTCGGTGCCGAACCCGGCTTCCCGTGCGGCAGCCTCCGCGCTGCGGGCCGTGCCGGCCGGCAGACGGGCAGCGGCGGACACGCGGGCCCGTTCGGCGTACTCCCGCGCCGACATGCCGGCCCGGCCCCGGAACAGGCGGGTGAAGTGCCGCTCCGACAAGCCCGCGCGGGCGGCCAGGGACCGGATCGGCAGGTCGCCGGTCGTCCCGGGGGGACGGTTCATCGCGACCTCGCTCGTGCGCTCGCCGGCCCGTGGCGACTGCGCTGCGGGCAGGAGTGGTCGGGAGCTGTCGGAGGGGAAGGGCGCCGGTGACCCGCGCGTCCGGCGGACACCGGTGCCCTTCCCCTTCGGGTCAGGCCGCCAGCGCGGCCGGCTCGGCCTTCGCCTCCGTCTCGGCCTCGGCCAGTTGCTCGATGAGGGTGGCCCGGGCGCGGGCCACCCGTGAGCGGACCGTGCCGACGGGGCAGCCGCTGACCTTGGCCGCCTCCGCGTACGGCAGTCCCAGCAGTTGGGTGAGGACGAAGGCCTCGCGGCGGTCGCCGGGCAGCGCGTCCAGCAGGCCGGACAGCGCGACGCCGTCGTCGAAGCCGGGCAGACCGTTCGGCTGGGCGCGTTCGATCATCGTTCTCCAGTCATCGACGTCACACAGGCGGGGCCGGGAGGCGGCGTACCGGTAGCTGTCGATCACCGCGCGCCGCGCGATGGAGAGCAGCCACGCACGCGCCGAGGAGCGGCCCTCGAACCGGTGCAGGCTGCCGAACGCCCGCAGGAACGTGTCCTGCGCCAGGTCGTCGGCCGCCTCGGGGTCGGACGAGAGATGCGCGACGAAACGGACGACGTCCTGGTGCAGGGCTCGCACGAAACGGTCCGCCGCGTCCGGGTCGCCGCCGCGGGCGGCGAGCGCCCAGGCGGTGGCCGAATCGTCGGACGGGACCGCCGTGCCGGCCGTCGCACGCTCGCCGCGTTTCTCACGCGGGACGGACGCCGACGGCAGTACAGGAGTGATCACCTGATGTCCTTCTCGGGTCTTCCGGGCCCGGGCACAGCGGCGGGTACGACCGTGCTGTGGCAGGACGGCCGTCGCACACGTGTGCCGGGAAGGCCCGGGGATGAGGGGTGCGGCCGTACGGCGGGTACGGCCGATGCCCGAGGCGGGGGTGTCGCATGGCACGACACCCGCGTACGGCCCCGGGGAACCGGCTGTCTCAGATGACAGCGGTCCCGGCCGGAGGCCCCCGAGAAGTGACCGAGTGAACGAGAAGGAGCAGCCGCGGCCCCCGGTCCGAGCGCCGGCGCCGCGGCCGAAGGCGCGGACGGGGCAGCGGTGCGGGCAGGAAGAGCGGCAGCCGCAGCGGCGCGGCCAGCCACCCGGCGACGGCCCGCAGCACGCGGAACGCGGCGCGCTCGCCGTGGGCCAGCCACAGGCCGCACAGCAGCGCGGCGAGGGTGTGGGCGGCCCACATGCCGAACGATGACCCGCCGCTCATGTCGTGCCCCATGGCACCCATGTCCATGTGAGTCATGGGCGGGGAGTCCCCGGACGGGAAGCCCATGGACATGCCGCCCATGTCGTGCCCCATGGAGCCCATGGCAGGCCCGGCGGAGTGCCCGGCGCTCCCGAGGCCGGCCGACGCGGCATCCGCCCCCGTCGGCGACGCCGGAACCCGTGTCTGCGCGAACTCGAAGGCGGAGTGGAGCGCTGCCTGAACGGCCACCACCAGCGACACGACGAGGGGGAGTCCGCGCTCACGCCCGGCCAGACACCAGGCCACGCCCGCCGTGACCGCGAAGCCGGCCCCCACGGCCCACCATGGGGCGGCGAAGCCCGACATCAGGACGTGGCCGAGGGCTGCGAGCAGCACGCAGACGGCCGCGAACACCGCGGCCCGAATCGTGCGCGTACACCACCCAGCAGTCATGACGGCCCTCATCCTTGCATCCGGGGCCCGTTCGCCATGGAGGGGTACGGGCGACACCCTGTGCACGACTCAGCTTCAGCAGTGTGCTCCAGGCCACATCGAGTGGTGGGACCGTCCCGAATCGTCGGACCGACACCCAAGAATGCGGCTGCCCACGACCGGCCCCCGCGGCAGCGAGGTACCCCCCCGTGCGGCCCGCGTGCTCTCCGAGTCCCGGGAGGCCGTCACCGCGTACGCGGTCGGCATGCGCCTGTCGGCTCGGCCACGACCTGTGCGCACGGCACCGCGGAGCACCGCGCGCACCGCCGCATCTGCGCCACGTCCACCGGACAGGCGGTGGTCGTGTACCGGGAGCCGCTGAGGCCGTGCGGTCGGAACGCCGTCCAGGAATCCGGCCCTACGGTCGCAACGGCGGCCGGGCGCCGGGTCCACGGCCCGGCGCCGTGCCGTACCGTCACGAGCCGACCGTGCCCGGCCGCTGCACGACAGCCAGCACATCGATCCGTCCCTCGCGCTGGAAGTGCAGCGTGAACGGCACGAGGTCGCCCACCCGCCAGCCCTTGTCCGCACGCAGCGTCACGTTGTAGGTGCCCGGAGACATGGCGACCGTCTTCCCGGCCGGAGCGGCTATCGAGTCGATCTCCTGATCCGTCGCGGTGTTGTCGGTGAGCATGCGGTGACCGTAGAGGGCGGGGGTGCCGACGACGGCGCTGGACGTCACCTTCAGCAGCCGGTCGTCCGCGCCTCCGGAATTGGTGATGCGGAAGTACGCCGAGGTGTCCGGGGTGTCGCCGAGGGACGTCCAGACCCGGCCGTCGGTGACCGAGACGCGTGGCGGGCTGCCCGCGTTGCCCGTGTTGACCCAGGTGGTCAGCGCGCCTAGCGCCACGCTGAACGCGGCGACGGGCGCCAGCGCGGCGGTCAGGCTGTCGGTGAGGCGGCGCCGGGTGGGCCGCCAGGGGTGCTGTCCGGTCACCGGGCACTCCTACGGGTGTTCCTGCGGCCGGGCGACGGCTGCCAGGCGCGCAGCCGCAGGCTGTTGCCGACCACGAGCAGCGAGCTGACCGACATGGCCGCGGCGGCCACCATCGGGTTGAGCAGGCCGACCATGGCGAGGGGCACGGTCACGGCGTTGTAGCCGAAGGCCCACAGGAGGTTGGTGCGGATGGTGCCCAGGGTGCGCCGTGCGAGCCGGACCGCGTCCGCCAGGGCCTCGATGTCGCCGCGTACGAGGGTCACGTCGGCGGCGCCGATGGCCGCGTCCGTGCCGCCGCCCATGGCGATGCCCAGGTCTGCTCCGGCCAGCGCGGCGGCGTCGTTGACGCCGTCACCGACGACGGCGACCCGAAAGCCCTGTTCCCGCAACTCCCGTACGAGGTCGGCCTTGTCCTCGGGTGTGCAGCCCGCGTGCACGTCCTCGATGCCGAGCTCGGACGCGACAGCCTGTGCCGGGGCCTCACGGTCCCCGGTGGCGAGCACCGGGCGCACGCCCAGGCGCCGCAGCCGGTCCACGGCCCGGTAGCTGCCGGGCCGGACGACGTCCCCGACCTCGACCAGGGCCTCGGCCGTGCCGTCCACCAGGACCAGGACCGGCGTGTGCGCGGCGGACTCCGCCGCCACCAGCGCGTCGGCCAGCGCCGCGGGCAACTCGCCTTCCGGGGCCACGACTTCCACGAGCCGCCCCTCGACTCGCCCGTGGACACCCCGGCCCGCAGTCGCCGCGAAGTCACTCACGTCGGGCAGCCGCCCCACGGACAGGGACCGGCTCGCGTACGAGACGATCGCGCGGCCCAGGGGATGCTCCGAGCCCCGCTCCACCGCCCCGGCCAGCCGCAGTACCTCGTCACGGCCCAGGCCGCCGGGCACGGCGGTGATCCGGGCGACGCTCATGTGCCCGGAGGTGAGGGTGCCGGTCTTGTCGAGGACGACGGTGTCGAGGTGCTGCAGCCCCTCCAGTGCCTGCGGGCCCTTGACCAGGACGCCGAGCTGGGCGCCGCGTCCGGTGGCGGCCATGAGCGCGGTCGGCGTCGCGAGGCCAAGCGCGCACGGGCAGGCCACGACCAGTACCGCCACGCACGCGGTGACAGCGGCCTGCGGGTCGGCCCCGGCACCGAGCCAGAAGCCCAGCACGGTCACGGCCAGGGACAGCACCACCGGCACGAACACGCCGGCGACCGCGTCCGCCAGCCGCTGCGCCTTCGCCTTCCCCGCCTGCGCCTCGGTCACCAGCCGCGCGATGCGGGCCAGTTGCGTGTCGGCACCGACAGCCGTGGCCCGTACCAGGAGCAGTCCGCCCGCGTTGACGGCTCCGCCGACCACCGCCGCGCCGGGCTGTACCTCGACCGGCTCGCTCTCCCCCGTGACCAGCGACAGATCCACGGCGGAGGAGCCCTCGACCACCTGCCCGTCGGTGGCGACCCGCTCTCCGGGCCGTGCGACGAAGACCTGCCCGACGCCCAACTCCTCGATGGGAACGAGCCGTTCGGACCCGTCGTCCTCCCGTACGGCCACTTCCTTGGCGGCCAGCCGGGCGAGCGACCGCAGCGCCGCCCCGGTGCCGTGCCGGCCCCGAGTCTCCAGGAACCTCCCGGCCAGCACGAACAGCGGTACGCCGACGGCGGCTTCGAGGTAGACGTGCGCCGTGCCGTCCGAGGCTTCGGGCAGCAGGCTGAACGGCATCGTCATGCCCGGCTCGCCCGCACCCCCGAGGAACAGCGCGTACGCCGACCAGCCGAAGGAGGCCACCACGCCCAGCGAGACGAGGGTGTCCATGGTCGCCGTCGAGTGCCGCAGCCCGCGCACCGCCCGGATGTGGAACGGCCACGCGCTCCACACCGCGACCGGCGCGGCGAGCACGAAGCACAGCCACTGCCAGTTGCGGAACTGCCAGGCGGGCACCATCGACAGCACGAGCACCGGCACGGCCAGCAGCGCGGTGATCAGCAGCCGCTCCCGCTCCTGACGGGCGTCCTCGGGCTCGTCCTCCCGGTCCCGGCGCTCCTGTTCCTTCTTCGGCGGGTCGGGCAGCGCGGCCGTGTACCCGGCCTGTTCGACCGCCGTGACCAGTTCCTCCGGGCGGACGTGCGCCGGATGACTGACGCGGGCCCGCCCGGTGGCCAGGTTGACCGTCGCGGTCACGCCCTGCAGCTTGCCGAGCTTCTTCTCGACCCGCCGCACGCAGGCCGCGCAGGTCATCCCGCCCACAGTCAGGTCCGTGGTGACGAGTACGGGTGCGTCGCCCATGGGCGCGGATGCCTCTTCCGTGTCCATCAGCCGCCCCCGTGGTCCATGTTCATGTCGCCCTTGTCCATACCGCCGCCACTGCCCCCGCTGTTCCCGTCACCGCTCGTCCCCGAGCGCTGTATTCCGGGCGCGACCGGTCCGGCGGCTGATCCGACCGCGTACGACACCGTGAAGACCAGCGCGAGCAGCAGCAGGAAGCCGCAGAGGGCGGGCGGCGGAACCAGTCTGCGCGGAGCCGCCGCGCCTGCCCCCGGGGGCGACGACTGCTCGGGTTCTTCCATCGCCGGATCTCCTGATACCTGTCCGACGGGCCGGACGAGGAGTTCGCCTCAGGCCCGGGTCGGCCGTTACGGTTCAGGAGTCGGGCGGGGCGGAACGCGAGTTCCCGCGCCAGTTCGTGGCGTGCGTCACATTCCTTCCGTCAGGCAGCCACTGCCGGCATGCGCCCGCCACCTCGTAGCCGGCCTCCACGATCGCGGCCCGCACGGTCCCGTCGTCCACCGACCCGCCTCGAACGGTCACGCGGCCGGTCGGGACGTCGACATCAACCTCGCGCAGGGGCACGCCGAACCCCCGGCTGCGACGGGTTTCACTGCGCCGGTTGCCAGGCGATCTCGCCCCGGGCGGTGATCACCGCGGCCGCACCGGGGGCGTCGAGCGGCAGCGGCATCGGGTACCGGGTGCGGATCCTGGTCAGTTCCCGGTGCGCGCGGACAAGGCCGGCGAAGTCACGGGGGTACGCGGTGGCGTTCACGCCGGTCAGGACACCGATCTTGCGGGCGCGGGCCGCGGTGCGCCGCCAGTCCTGCGCGCCGGCCAGGCCGATGGAGGCGGTGCCGTGGTCGAACAGCAGGACCCGGATCTCGTCGTACGGTCCCCAACCAGGACCGTCTCATGATCGCCGGAAGGACCCACCGAGGAGCACCACCCGGTCCAGGTCGACCGCGGTCTGCCACTCGGCGACCGCGTCGGCCGGCGCCCGCAACCCCAGCGGACGCGGAGGTCCGCTGCTGGCACCGGACCCGGGCAGATCGACACTCCACGCGTCGTGACGACGGCCGAGCACCTTGATGAACGGCTGGAACTCCCGGCTGGAGACTCCGGCGCCGTGAACGCACACCACCGACGGTCTCGCCCCCGAAGCCCGCCAGGCCACCATCGGCCGGCCGCTCACCACGGTCGTGATCCGTTGCATGGTCCCTCCCTGCCCGGATTCCCACGCCTGCTGATCAGCTACTCGTGTCAAACAGGGGAAGTCCCTCGTCACGGGCTCGCGACGGGCTCGGAGTCCCTTTCGCCTGCTTCTTCCCAGGCTTCGCGGCCGGACCAGGCGGCGAGCGCGGCAACCACCAGGGCCACCGCCGGATCGGCCCACCACCAGCCCAGTGCGGCGTTGAGGCCCAGCCCGGCGAGTACGGTGATCGACAGAGCGTTGGACATCCACGTCTCGGTCGACTGCGCCACGAGGACAGGGTTGTCCAGGGCGCGTCCGATGCGGCGCTGGGATACCGCGATGGGCGTCATCACGATCAGCGCGACCACGTTGAGCACGATGCCGATCAGGGACTCGCCCGCCTTGTCCTGCGTGATCAGGTCGCGGATCGATTCGAAGGCCACATAGGCGGCCAGGGCGTAGAAGGTGAGCGCGATCAGCCGCAGCGCCCGTCCTTGCCGAGCGCGTGGTCCGGCGCGGAGCTGCCAGATCACCACGGAGGCGGCGAAGACCTCGATGGCCGAGTCGATGCCGAATCCGACGAGGGCGATCGAGTCGGCCACCAGCCCGGCAGTGACCGCGACGACGCCTTCGATCACGTCCCAGACCACGATGAACCACGCGAGGGCCAGCCCGCGCCGAACGAGGGTATGGTCACGGCCTTCGGTCATGTCCGGTCCTCCGCAGGGGTGTCCAGGTCCCTTGCGGTGTGCTCGGCGTCGCCGGTCCGCGGCGGACCGGCCGCGCTCCCGTCGGTCGCGGGCTGTGCCTTCAGGGTGGGGCTGGCGCGCCAACAGCGGTACATCTCCTCGGCGTAGGGCAGGGCGCCGAAGATGACGAAGGCGCCCAGCAGCCCGGCGCGTGTGCGCGGGGGCAGTTGGTCGCGGCTCTTGAGGCGGAGCCTGAAGTCGGGGCGCTGCTGACCGCCGGTCAGCGCGCGGGCCTGGTCCCAGTGCAGCACCGCCAGCAGGCTGGTGGCCATCAACGGTACGACCTCCAGCAGGCTGTGGATGTGCTGCTCGACCGGGGCGATACGGCGCCGCTTGTCGGCGTAGCGGACGTCCCAGGCCGCCGTGGCGCTGTGCGCGCCGAGCGCGCCGGCGCTGGTGGCCAGGACGCCGGCGTTGACCTCGCACAGGAGTCCGAGGGTGACCGGTACTCCGGCCTCGGCCAGCAT
Organism: Streptomyces sp. P17; assembly: GCF_032436805.1. Lineage (NCBI taxonomy): Bacteria > Bacillati > Actinomycetota > Actinomycetes > Kitasatosporales > Streptomycetaceae > Streptomyces > Streptomyces sp. P17. Next base: position 88,310 of record NZ_JAVRBF010000028.1, read on the forward strand.
CAGCGAGTGCATCAGCGATTCGCGGGGGCCTGCGGTGGTCTCGATGCGGGTGCGCTTGTGCTGGTACCAGTCGGCGACCCCGGCGCCCAGCCACAGCGGCATCACCGCACCGAGCAGCCAGCGGCGCGCGGCGGTCTCCGCACCCAGCGAGCGCCGCAGGTCGCGGGGCCGGAGGGGTCCCCGGTGGGCGAGGCGGAGCAACGTGGCGCGGTCGGGGGCGCGTAGTTTCGTCGTCGTCATGCGTCCCCCAGTGCCCTCGCTGTCATCGGCAAAACGCGATGACAGCGGGGATTGCCGGGATGGCGCAAAGGGCCCTGTGCACCCCCTTGCGCTGTGCGGGCTGGTGTCACCTCATCGCGACAGCGGGCTGGTCTCAGCCGCGCTCGGCCACGCCGAGCAGGTAGTCGCCGCCGATGCGGGTGCGCCACTGCTCGCCGAATTCCAGCCCGTGGCGGGACAGTTCGGCCAGGAACTCGCCCGCCAGGAACCGGTCCTTGGCGGGGTGGTCGAACAGGGCCCGGTAGGTGGGGCGGGCCAGCGCGGTCGCGGTGACCTCCTCGAAGTAGAACCGGCCGCCGGGCTTGAGGACCCGGGCGACCTCGGCGACGGCGTCCCGCCAGTTGGGGATGTGGTGGATGATGCCGAAGTCGAAGACCGCGTCGTAGGTGCCGTCGTCGGCGTCGAAGGCGGCGCGCAGGTCGGTGGCGTCGCCGACCGCCAACCGGACCCGGCCGTCGTAACGGGCCAGACGGCGGCGGGCCCGTTCGATCATGGCGGGGTCCAGGTCGACGGCGTCGACGGTGGCGGCGCCGAAGACATCCAGGATCAGCCGTGTGCCGTACCCGGAGCCGCAGCCGATCTCCGCGACGTGGGCGCCCGGCGTCCGCCCGCCGAGCCGGGCCAGCAGCGGCGCCTCGTACACGCGCTGCAGCCACCGGCGCGGCGGGCTGTTCACCAGCAGGGTCTCGGCTCGGTTCATCAGCATGTGCGCTTCTCCAGTTCTTGTGGGTCAGGGCTGTGAGGCCGGTGCCGCGCCCGTGGTTCAGACCGCGGTGCGTTCCACGGCGGCATCGGCGCGCGCAGTGGGGCGGCCGCGCAGGAACGCCGCGGTCAGTGCGGCGCTGAGCAGCGCGATGGCGGCGGTGGCGAGCAGGACGAGGGTCATGCCGTGGACGTAGGCGTTCCGCGCCGAGTCGGCCAGCGCGGGCAGGTTCAGGCGCTCGGCGACGGCCAGGGCCCCGGCGACGGAGTCACGGGCGGCGTCGGCGGCCGGCACGGGCAGTTGGGAGGGGGCGGCCAGCTTGTCGGTGTAGCCCTGGGCGAGCAGGCTGCCGAGCACCGCCACCCCGAGGGCGCCGCCCGCCTGGCGCAGGGTCATGGTGATGGCGGTGCCGGATCCGGACCGCTCGGGCGGCAGCGCCCCCAGGACCGCTTCCATCGCAGGCGACAGCGCCATGCCGATGCCCAGGCCCACCACGGCCAGCCAGCCCGCCACGAAGCCGTATCCGGTGTCCACGTCGGTGGCCGCGCCGACGGCCAGGCCCCCGGCCAGCACCAGCAGCCCGACGGCGACCGGGACCCGGTATCCGGTCCGGGCGGCCAGTTTCTCTCCCGCCGGGGCGCCCACCACCAGGCCGCCGATGAGGGGCAGCAGCCGCAGGCCGGTCCCGAGCGCGTCGTAGCCCTGGACCAGTTGCAGGTACTGGGGCACCACGAAGAGCAGGCCGAGCATGCCGAAGGTGACCAGGACGCCGGCCAGGCTGCCCCACAGGAACTGGGCCCGTCGGAACAGCCGCAGGTCGATCATCGGCTGGGGGGTGCGCAGTTCCCACCGCACGAAGAGGGCGAGCAGCACGAGGCCCACCGCGAGCGTGCCCAGTACCAGGGGCTCGCCCCAGCCGCGGCCGGGGGCCTCGATCAGCCCGTAGACCAGGGCCACCAGTCCGGCCGTGGAGAGCAGTCCGCCGGGCACGTCCGGCCGGGGCGGAGCCGGGTCGCGGGACTCGGGCAGCAGCAGGGCGATCGCGACCATGGCGATGGCGACCACCGGCACGTTGATCAGGAAGATCGAACCCCACCAGTAGTGCTGCAGCAGGTACCCGCCGATGATCGGGCCGAGCGGGATGCCCACCCCCAGGCCCATGACCAGTACCGAGACCGCCCGGCCGCGCTCGTGGGGCGCGAACAGCACCGCGAGCACGGCGAACGCGATCGGCAGCAGGACCGCTCCGCCGACGCCCATGAGCGCGCGGGCCGCGATGACTGCCCCGGCGGAGTCCGCCCAGGCCGCGAGGGCCGACGCGAGCGCGAACACCAGCAGGCCGATCAGGATGAGCCGTTTGCGGCCGTAGCGGTCGCCGAGCGCGCCGCAGGCCAGCATCAGACCGGCCAGCGCCAGCACATAGGCGTTGACCATCCACTGCAGCGCGTCGGTGCCCACCGACAGCTCGGTGGCGATCGTGGGCAGCGCCACGTTCATGATCGTGATGTCGAAGCCAAGGGTCAGTACGCCCACCCCCAGCGCGGCGAGCGCCCACCAGCGTCGTGTGTCGTTCGGTTGCGGCATGGCAACCTCCTCGGAATGAAAACGGTGATCGCCGTTGTCATCGAACTTGACCGATCAATAAGCGATTACGCTATCATCGGCGCATGACGATGAATAGTGCGGGCGCGGCCACCGAACCGCGCGCCGAACTGGGGGCCGCAGCGGCACTGTTCCGCGGTCTGGCGGATCCCACGAGGCTGGCGATCATGCGGCGGCTGGCGGCCGGCGAGGCGCGCGTGGTGGACTTGTGCGGCGAGCTGGGGTTGGCGCAGTCGACGGTCTCCTCGCACCTGGCGTGTCTGCGGGACTGCGGTCTGATCGACTCCCGGCCCGAGGGCCGCGCCTCGTGGTACTTCCTGGCGCGCCCCGAGTTGCTGGAGCTGCTGGCCGCCGCCGAGGGGCTGCTGGCCGCCACCGGTGAGGCCGTCGAGCTGTGCCCGAACTACGGCCGCGGCGCGGCCGGTACCGAGAACGAAGGGATCGCGTAATGGGTGACGCGTGCGGATGCAGCGGTGACGAGCCGCGTACCGGGGAAGAGGCCGAGGAGGCGGCTCCGGAACGGCTGTGGCAGGTCAGTGAGCTGCAGTGGGCCGCCGTGGCCGGAGTCTTCCTGCTGGCCGGCTTCATCACCTCGCTGGCCGGCGGGCCGGAGTCGGTGGAACTCGGCCTGAACGCCCTCGCGCTGGCCGCCGGAGCCTGGACGTTCGTCCCCGGCACGCTGCGCCGCCTGGCCAAGGGTGAGATCGGCGTCGGCACGCTGATGACGATCGCCGCCGTCGGCGCGGTCGTCCTCGGCGAGGTCGAAGAGGCGGCCATGCTGGCCTTCCTCTACTCGATCAGCGAGGGCCTGGAGGAGTACTCCCTGGCCCGCACCCGCCGCGGCCTGCGCGCCCTGCTGTCGCTGGTGCCCGACACCGCGACCGTGCTGCGCGACGGCGCCCAGGTCACCGTCGACCCGGCCACCCTCAAGATCGGCGACCTGCTCCTCGTCAAGCCGGGCGAGCGCCTGGCCACCGACGGCACGGTCCGCACCGGCCGCTCGGCCCTCGACGTCTCCGCACTGACCGGCGAGTCGGTGCCGGTGGAGGCCGCTGAGGGCGACCAGGTCTACGCCGGTTCGATCAACGGCAACGGCGTCCTCGAGGTCGAGGTAACCGCCACCGCCGCGGACAACTCCCTGGCCCGGATCGTGAAGATCGTGGAGGCGGAGCAGTCCCGCAAGGGCGCCGCCCAGCGCCTCGCCGACAAGATCGCCAAGCCGCTGGTGCCCGGCATCATGATCCTGGCCGCCTTCATCGCCGTCACCGGCAGTGTCTTCGGTGAGCCCCGCACCTGGATCGAACGCGCCCTGGTGGTGCTGGTAGCGGCCTCGCCGTGCGCGCTGGCCATCTCCGTGCCCGTCAGCGTGGTCGCCGCGATCGGCGCGGCCAGCAAGCTCGGCGTCCTGGTCAAGGGCGGCGCCGCCCTGGAGAGCCTGGGCCGGATCCGCGCGGTGGCGCTGGACAAGACCGGCACCCTGACCCGCAACGAGCCCAAGGTCGTCCAGGTCGCCACCACCGACGGCCAGAGCCGCGAGCAGGTGCTGCGCATCGCCGCCGCCCTGGAGGCGCGCAGTGAGCACCCGCTGGCCCGCGCGATCCTGGCCGCCGTACCCGGACACGAGCAGGCCGCCGACGTGGAAGCCGTCACCGGCGCCGGCCTGACCGGCACCCTCGACGGCCGCCCCGCCCGCCTGGGCCGGCCCGGCTGGATCGACGCGGGTCCCCTCGCCGAGGACGTCGCCGCCATGCAGGCCGCCGGAGCCACCGCGGTCCTCGTCGAGCACGACGGGGCCCTGATCGGCGCCGTCGCGGTCCGCGACGAACTGCGCGCCGAGGCCGCCGAGGTCGTCGCCCGGCTCAAGGCCGGCGGCTACCAGGTGGCGATGCTCACCGGCGACAACGAGCGCACCGCCGCCGCCCTGGCCGCCCAGGCCGGCATCACCGAGGTCCACGCCGACCTGCGCCCGGAGGACAAGTCCACCCTGGTGCGCGGCATGCGCGAGCAGCGCCCCACCGCCATGGTCGGCGACGGCGTCAACGACGCCCCCGCGCTGGCCACCGCCGACATCGGCATCGCGATGGGCGCGATGGGCACCGACGTGGCCATCGAGACCGCCGACGTCGCCCTCATGGGCGAGGACCTGCGCCACCTTCCGCAGGCACTGGACCACGCCCGCCGGTCCCGCGCGATCATGCTGCAGAACGTCGGCCTGTCCCTGGCCCTGATCGGCGCCCTCATCCCGCTGGCCGCCTTCGGCGTCATGGGACTGGCCGCGGTCGTGGCCGTCCACGAACTCGCCGAGATCGTCGTCATCGGCAACGGCGTACGCGCCGGCCGCGCCAAGCCGCTGCCGCCCGCCCCCGCCGCACAGCCCGCAGCCAAGCAGGCGCTGCCCGAAACCGCGGGAGTCTAAGAGGTATGGCCAAGACCACCACGGAGCGACGCCCCGCCACGCGGCGGCGCGTGACCTTCCTGGTCACCGCCGCCGCGCTGGCCGGCTTCGACCTGTCCGCGAAAGCCTGGGCGCAGTCCAACCTGGCCGGCAACCCCCTCAAGGGCGGCCTGTTGGACCTGCGCCTGGCCTACAACCCCGGCGTCGCCTTCAGCTTCGCCGCCGAGGCCCCGGCCTGGGTCGTCATCGCGGTCACCGCCGCCATCACGGTCGCGGTGGCCGTCTACGGCTGGCGCACCGCCGCCACCGGCGGCCGCGCCGTGACCCTGGCCCTCGCCGCGATCCTCGGCGGGGCCACCGCCAACGTGATCGACCGCGCCGGCGACAAGGTGGTCACCGACTACCTGCACACCGGCTGGTGGCCCACCTTCAACCTCGCCGACGTCTTCATCGTCTGCGGTGGTCTCGCCGTGGTCCTCCTGTCGTGGCGCCACACGGAACAGGACCGCGACGACCCAGCGGCCACCGCCTGAGCGGTTCAGGCGGCCGGCCCGCCGCCTGAACCACTGGGTCCCGCGCACTCGATCACTCACCCGCGGCGCGCCGTTCGCCCGCCGCGGGTGGCGACGGGCCGACGGACCCGAACTAGCGGACCTTGACGAACACGGGGTTCGAGTAGAACCACAGGTCGTCCCACGGGCTCTCCAGCCCGTCGGCGAGCGGCTCGGCCTCGTCGGTGCTGGTGCCGCGCACGCGGGCGTAGCAGTCGGCGTCCACGTTGCGCAGGGTGTGCCGGATGACGTAGTCCTTGCCCTGCTTGCGCCAGTCGCGCGGGCCGAACCGCGCCACGACCTTCGTGGTCGGGTTGGTGTCGGTGTCCAGGCTGGCGCTCGGGCCGGTGATCTGACCCACGATCAGGTCGACGCGCTGGACCTCAGGACGGTCGCCGTTGCCGTTCTTGCCCTCCAGGGGCCGGAAGCGGATCTCGATCTCGACATCCGTGCGGCCACGGCCGCTCACCGTGAGCGTCTCACTCATGGCGGCCTGCTGGCCGCTGTTCCTCGCCGTGAGGTCGAGGCCGGTGATCAGGTCACCGGTCCCCACCCAGATACGGCCGTTGCGCAGGCCGTCCATGATGTCGGCGTAGTCCTGGCGGGCCAGTACCCACGTCTTGCTGTACTCGCCCGGCCAGAAGTCCGTACCGCCTCGCGTCCAGTGCACGTGCGAGTCCGAGGTCGCGGTGATCCACCACCGCCGGCCCTCGCCGAGCAGCGAGTCCCAGAGCCCGCCGACGCGGGCCGTCATCTGGTCGAAGCCGCCATAGGTCGGGTGGTTCCCGTATCCGCCGCGCGCCTCTCCGACGAGCGGGCCCGCCTGGTGGCCGGGAGCCCCCTCGAAGCCGACGTAGATCTCCGGCGCGGCGTTGTTGCCGTTGCGGAACTCCCGGGGCGTGTCCTGCCCGTAGACGCCGAGGCCGGTCGCCGACCGGGAGGCGTGGTGGGCGATGACCAGCGGTTTGCGGGGCATGTCCTTCGCGGCCTTGAGGAACTCGACCATCTTGGCCTCGGTGTCGCGGCCGGGATCGGTGGGGAAGGCGTCGCGCTTGGCGAAGCGGCTCTCCAGCTCGAACAGCTGCTGCGCCTCGTCGCGGTGGTGAGGGATCATCAGCGTGTGGTGGTCCAGGGCCGGGGCGTCGAACTCCATGCCCCAGAACTGAAGGACCTCGGGCACCAGGACGCGCGAGCGCAGCAGGTCGGGGTATGCCTGCTCCAGGTTCACCTTCGAGTGGGTCGGCCCGCCGTGGTCGGTGCACATCACCCAGCTCAGGCCGAAGTGCTTGGCCATGATGGCGTTCGTGACGATCGGGTAGACCGCGTCGCCGCCCTTGATGAACTTCGGCGGGTTCGTCGACGTGTCGAACGAGCCGCTGTACTCCGAGTGCACGTGGTGATCGCCGGCCCGCCATACCCGGTGACGGGAGTTGCCCGACTGCCCGCTCTTGAGCTCGGCTTCGTCGTCGGCCGCTGCCGGGCCGGCGCCCAGCAACGGGCTCGCCGCCGCCAGCGTCGCCCCCACACCGGCGTACTTGACCAAACGGCGCCGAGAGATAGTCGAGTCCTCAGGACCTTCGCTGCGTCTGTCCGTCATCGTGAAGCCTTTCCTTTAACTGATGTGAGGGGACGCTTGAGTGTCGAGCGAGAAACCGAACACAGCATGAACAAAGAGGAGGATGAGGGGGAACAGCGATTTTCGGCCCTCCTGGCCGATGGTTCGCGTTTCGTGCGCGGTTGATCGGACCCGCCGGGATGAGCGCCGCGCCGGTGAAGCGCCTTGAGGATTCAGCCGGTTCGCAGCTCCTCCGCCCTCCGCCCTCCGCGCGGAGCTCCGGTGCATCCTCACCGCGCGCCTCGACGCGTACCGCATGCCGGGGTCGGACCGGCTGATCGCGGGCCTGATCGGGGCGGCGGCCGAGGCGGGTGCGGTACGGGGTCAGTACGCGGGGTACACCGAGCGGATCACGAGTGAGACCAGGCGCATCCTCGACCGCGCGATCGCCCGCGGTGAGGCGCGGCCCGAGAGGGATGTCCGCGCCGCGGCGACCCTGGTGGCCGCCGCAGACGGGGGTCCGGTGAGCGCGTTGAGGTTTCGCCTGCTCGTGACCTCGTAGGCCGTGTCCGCCTACGGCAACTACCTCAACCTCATCGCCTTCAGCCTCTTCTCGTACGAGGTGACCGGCACCGCCTTCGGCATCGGTGCCGTGATGGCGCTGAGGCTGCTCGCGGCGGGCCTGGGCCGGCGTACCGGCGCTGCTGCTCGGGCTGATCGCCTGCGCGGTACGTGGTGCTGGCCGCGTCCAGCGCGAACCGGACCCGGCGGGACCGGGCGGAGACGGTCGGGCTGATGGGGACCCGGTGCTGGTGCGGGCGAGGATGTCGCGGGGCCGCGGACTTCGGGGAGCCGGTCACGGCGGATCTGAAGGAGGCCCGTGAGGCTGCGGATCGGGAGGACACCGGGGCTGCGGGGCGGGTGGCGCCGGAGTTGGTGGCGGACATTGCGGAGGTGCGGCGCTGAGGGGTGCGGGTGGGTGTTGGTGTCGCTCACCCGCGCTCGCGGAACGTCATAGCGGCGCCTCCCACGTCACGGCGCGTCGGCCGCGCTCTCCCCGCTGAGCAGCGCGGTGGTGACAGCGGCCGCCCCTCGATCCACCGCTCACGCTGCCGGGCCGACTCGTACAGATCGGCACACTGAGCGGATACGGCGGCCGGCGTTCGCCCCCCGGCGTACGACTCCCGGTGAGACCGTCCTGCCCGGGGTCGGCCGTGCCGAGCGCCGGGTACCGCGCCCCGGTCGGCTCGGCGGCACCGTGGGCTCAGGTGCCCAGTGGGTCCAGCTCCAGCGGCGTGATCTTGCCCTCCAGCATGGTGCCGAGGCCCTGTACGGCGCACACGTCCGGCCGCTCGGCGATATGCACCGGCATCCCCGTCGCCTGCCGCAGCATCTGGTCGAACCCGGGCAGCAGCGCGCTGCCGCCGACCATCATGATCCCGCGGTCCGCGAGGTCGGCGACCAGGTCGGGCGGGCAGTCCCGCAGCACCTTGCCGATCCCGTCGAGCACGGCGGTGAGCGGCGTCTGGATGGCGTCCCGTACGGCGGCGGTGTCGACCTGGACGGAGCGGGCGAGGCCGGTGGCGACGTCCCGTCCGTGGATCTCGGTGGAGGCGGGCCCGTGGGGGGTGAGCCCGTTGCCGGACAGGGCGAGCTGCAACGGCCGTACCGACTGGCTCGGCAGCACCAACTCGTGCTGGTGGCGCAGATGCTGCACGATCGCGTGGTCGACGGCCTCGCCGCCCACCGCGATCCGCTCGGCCGTCACGATCGACCCGAGCGAGAGCACGGCGACCTGCGTCGCGGCGGCCCCGCACACCAGGACCATCGTGGCCTCGGGCTGCTCGACCGGCAGCCCGCAGCCCACGGCGGCGGCGATCAGCGTGTCCACCAACTCCACCCGGCGCGCCCCGAGTCCGACCAGCGTCTCGATCGCCGCGCGCTGGGCCAGCGGATCGGCGTCGTGCGGGGTGCAGGCGGCGGCCCGCAGTCGCGGCTTGCGGCGCAGGGTACGGCGGATCTTGTCGCCGAGCAGATGCCGCAGCATGCGCTGCGCCATCTCGATGTCGACGACCGTGCCGCCGGAGACCGGACGGACGACACGGATGTAGTCGGGCGTACGGCCGGTCATCTTCTCCGCGAACTCGCCGACCGCGATCAGCGCGCCGGTCCGGGTGTTCACGGCGGCGGCGGAGGGCTGGTCGACGACGAGCCCGGCCCCCTTCACGTACACCCGCGTCCTCGCCGCACCGAGGTCGACGGCGAAGTGGCAGCGGCGCAGCTGCTCCAGACTGGCGGTCATGGCAGGCCTCCCGAGAGCACAGACCGTGGGCCGCCGGGTGGCGGGCCTCACTGGCATCGTGCGGGGGTGTGGGGAGTCGGCGCGTGTTGTGGTGGGCCGGGTGGGGCGCCGCTGAATGGGGGGTTTTGCAGCTTATGTCCGCTGTAAAGGTGACGTTAGGTCAGCGGGAACGGGCGGCTTCGAGGAGGGGGAGAGGGTGCGGACGAGTAGCACGTCGGGGTCCGCCGCGCGCAGTCGACGCCGGACCGTGGTCGATCAGCGGATGCTGCCGCGGATACCAGGCGGCCGCGCCCGCGGACCGGCCGGTCACCACGGCCGGCCGGGTCCTGCCGGCGTGCAGCGCCTGGAGCAGATCGCCGGCGAGCGGGGTGGGCCGCGCGGTACGGGGCCGCCCGGCCGTCGTGCGAGCCCGATGCCCTCGACGACCGCCACGGCGCCGTCCTCGGTCTTGGACTCCATCAGCCCGTCCATGGCGCCGCTCGCTCCCCCGTGTCGCCGGTTCCGTGGGAAGAGGGCATGCTCAGGTCGGGGCGATCCCCCGGATCACCCCCAGCTCCACCAAGTCCTGCGGCCGGATCCGGAGTTGGTCCGCCGTCGCCTCCACCTCGTCGGGCGGCCGCTTCAGGATGGCCGCCGCCTGCTCCGGTGCGATCACCGAGAAGTAGCTGTCCGGTGTGGCCCAGGTGTTGCCCGGTGCGGCGAGGGCCAGCGCGCCGCCGGAGCCGCCCTCGCCGATCACCAGCGTGGTGACCGGCGTCCGTGCCGCGGCCACCGCCGAGAACAGGTCCGCGATCGCCGCCCCCGCGCCCTGCCGCTCCGCCTCCGCCTCATTGGCCGCGCCTGGAGTGTCCACCAGGGTCAGCGCCGGGATGCCGAGCCGGTCCGCGAGCCGGATCAGCCGGGCGGCCGTGCGGTAACCGGCGGGCCGGGTCGCCGTCCCGGTCTGCGCCGCGTAGGCGACCGTACGGCCCTCGTGCTCACCGAAGCCGCACAGCATGCCGTCCGGGTCGGTGCCGCCCGCGCGGTCACCGCTGATGGCCACACGATCGGTGAAGTAGGCGTCCAAGTAGGCCTCGGCGCGCGGCCGTTGGGGCGAGCGCGCCCGGCGTACCGCGTCCCAGCCGGTCGCCGGAAGCTCCGGGGAGCCGAGGGCAGTCGGTACCGGTGCGGGGGTGTTCGGGGTGGTGCCGGTCTGTCCTGCCGGATCCCGGTCCGTTGCCGGCGGCTTCGGGGAGCCGAGGGCCGTCGGTTCCGGTGTGGGGGTGTTCGGGGTGGTGTGGGGTTGCGGTACTGGATCCCGGTCCGTTGCCGGCGGCTTCGGGGAGCCGAGGGCAGTCGGTACCGGTGCGGGGGTGTTCGAGGTGGTGCCGGTCTGTTCTGCCGGATCCCGGTCCGTTGCCGGCGGCTTCGGGGAGCCGAGGGCCGTCGGTTCCGGTGCGGGGGTGTTCGAGGTGGTGCCGGTCTGTTCTGCCGGATCCTGGCCAGGCGTCGGCGGACCCGAGGAGTCGGGCGCTGTCGGCACCCGCGCCGGTTCCCGTGAGGGTGCCGTCAGGAGGCGTAGCCATCGGCCCAGCGTCGTGCGCAGTTCCTCCGGCGGTACGAGGGCGTCGGCCGCGCCCGCCGCCACCTGCGCCTCCGCGGTGTAGGCCGCCGGGTCGGCGTCCACGGGCCGTACCCGCGACCCCGCGAAACCGACCTGGGCTCCGGGCAGCGCCAGCACCACATCCGCGCCCGCGCCCAGCGTGGCCCAGCCGCCGCCCGTCGTCGGGTCCCGGAGCACGGCGATCTGCGCCAGCCCGGCCTCCCTCGTCAGCACCGACTGCCGGGCCACGCGCTGGAGTTGGGTCAGCGCGCGCATGCCCTCCTGCATCCGGCTGCCGCCCGTGGCGATCAACGGCACGACCGGGAGCCGGTAGGCGCGGGCATGGGCGTACGCCGCCTCCAGCCGGTCCCCGGTGCGTTCACCGAGCGAGCCCCCGAGGTAGCCGAACTCGAACGCGATCAGTACCGCCCGCGTCCCCTCGACGAGCGCGGTGCCGCAGACCACGGACTCCTCCTCGCCGGTGCGCTCGGCGGCCCGCAGCCGGGAGCCGTCGTAGCCCCGCCAGCCGAGCGGACCGTCGGGCGCGGAGTCCCGTTCCGGGTGCGGGAGTTCGACGAAGTCGTTGGTGACGAGGGCGAGGAAGTCCCGTGCGCGGAGCCGGTCAGCCACGGCCCAGCGCCCGCTTCATGATCTTCCCCATGTCGTTGCGGGGCAGGGCGTCCAGATGGTGCACGACCCGGGGCCGCTTGTGCGGGGCGAGCCGCCGGGCCACATGGTCGGCCAACTCCTCGGCGGTGGGCGGCGCTTGCGGGTCGGCCGGGACCACCCACGCCACGATCCGCTCACCCAGATCGGCGTCCGGCTCCCCGGTCACGGCCGCCTCCCGCACCGCCGGATGCTCCAGCAGCGCGTTCTCGATCTCCCCCGCCCCGATCTTGTAACCCCCGCTCTTGATCAGGTCGGTGGCCTTGCGGCCCACGATCCGGACGTACCCGTCGGGATCGCGCACCGCCATGTCCCCGGTACGGAACCAGCCGTCCGCCGTGAACGCGTCCGCCGTGGCCTCGGGCCGGTTCAGATACTCGGTGAACAGATTCGGCCCGCGCACCTGGATCTCGCCCACCGTCTCACCGTCGTACGACGTGATCGGCGCCCCGTCCTCCTCCACCAGCCGCAGCTCCACCCCCGGCAGCGGCACACCGACCGTCCCCGGCCGGGCCTCGCCGTCCGCGCGGATGCTGGTGTTCATGAGCGTCTCGGTCATGCCGTACCGCTCGATGACCCGCCGCCCGGTCGCCACCGCGATCCGCTCGTGGTCGTGCACGGGCAGCGCGGCCGAACCCGACACCAGCAGCCGCGCCTTGCCCAACGCCTGCGCGAGATCCGGGTCCTCGGGGAGCGCCTGGGCGAGGCGGTGGTACATCGTCGGCACGCCGAACAGCATGGTCGCGCCGTCGTTCAGCTCCCGCGCGACTCCCTCCGGGCTGAACCGGCCGAGGTGACGCACGGATCCGCCGCGCCGCAGCGGCCCGAGGATGCCCAGCACAAGACCGTGCACATGGAACAGGGGCAGACCGTGGACGAGGACGTCGTCGCCGGTCCACCGCCAGGCGTCGGCGAGGGCGTCCAGGGTGTGGGCGACGGCCCGACGGGGGAGGACGGCGCCCTTGGGCGGTCCTGTGGTGCCGGAGGTGTAGACGATGAGGGCGGGGTCCTCGTCGGCGGCCGCCCGCGGCTGACGGGCGCCGGTGGCTCGCACATCGACGTCGAGGCGCCCCAAGTCCCGCAGTGCCGCCGGGAGTTCGTCGTCCGGTGCGGCGAGTACGAGGCTCGGTGCGCTGTCGGAGACGATGTGCCCGAGCTCCTTCTCCCCCGACTTCGGGTTGAGCGGCACGGCGGCGATCCCCGCCTCCAGCGCCGCGACCACCGCGACCGCGGTCTCCAGCACCGGGCCGGCCCACACCGCGACCCGGCCGCGCCCCGCGATCCGGTCCGCCAGGGCGCCGGTCGCGGCGGCGAGCTCGGCGTACGTCAGGGACCGCTCGCCGAACCGCAGGGCGATCCGGTCGGGAGGGCCGTCGGCCAGGGCCGGGAAGAGAGTGGACACGCGTCGTATCTCCTTAGCTGTCACCGTCCGTCGTCCACCACGATGCCCCCCTCTTCCCGCCGGAGGCGGCAGATTCCGGCCTGCCGGGTCGGTGCTGTGCCGCTTCTCACCCTTCTCCCGACCGAGCCGTGAACCAGGCCGCCAGCTGACTGCGTCTGCTGAACCCCAGCTTCACCAGGATCCGCTCGACGTGTCCCTCCGCGGTCCGCTGGGAGATGACCAGTGCCTCGGCGATCTGCCGGTTGGTCAGCCCCTGGGCGACGAGCGCCGCCACCTCGGCCTCCCGCCGGGTGAGCGGCCGGGTGTCCGGCGCGGCGGCCGAGCCGGTCGTCGGCCGCCGTAGCTCACCGAGCGCGTAGGCGACGACGTCGTTGCGGGACAGCGCACCACCGCGGCGGTGGGCCCGTTCGTAGAGCTGGTCCCCCAGCGCCCGGCGCGCATGGCGCTCGGCCGCGCACCGCCGCCCCGCCCCCCGCTCCTGCGTCGGGTCGCCGCCGATGTCGTGCCAGATCCGGTCCACCGCCCCCCGCAGCACGGCCGCCCGCTCGGCCCGCCCGGCGAGGGCCTCCGCCGCGGCGAGGAGGCCCAGCGTGCGGGCGAGGCTCTGGCGCCGGCGTTTGGTGTAGGGCAGGCGCAGGCACGCGCGCGCGTGCTCGGCGGCCCGGTCGTACTCGCCCAGCGACCAGTGCGCGAGGCCCAGCGTGCGCAGCGCCCAGGCCCGCGCCCACTGTTCGCCGTGCGCCTCGCAGACGGCGACGGCCTCGGCGCACAGCGGTGTCGCCTCGCGGGCCCGGCCCCGGCTGACGAGGGTGCAGGCGAGTTCGACGCGGGTGAGGACGACGAAGCCGGCCTCCCGGCCGCTTCCGAGGGCGCCGGCCGGTATCGGGGGCGGGGCCGGAACCGGCAGTTCGGCGTCGGCGGGCGGCGCGCTGTGCGGGGGATCGGAGGCCAGGACCGCGGCGGAACGGGTGTGCACGAGGGACATCAGCGCGCCCGCCCACATGGCGCGGGTCAGGGCCGCGTCGGGGCGTGCCCCGGCCCGCAGCGCGCGGTCCAGCCAGTGCCGGCCCTCGCCCCAGGTGCCGCCCGCCACCCAGTGGAACCACAGGGTCGCGGCCAGCCGGAGCCCGTGCTGGGCCCCGCCCGGGGTGGTGAGGCAGAAGTCCAGGGCGGCCCGGAAGTCGTCCTGGTCCAGGCGCAGCCGGTCGGTGACGGCGACCTGGTCGGGCCCGAACCAGGCCTGCTCGTACTCGGCGGCCAGCCGGGCGAAGTAGTCCCGGTGGCGGCGCCGGGTGACGGTAACCTCCCCGATGTCCTCCAGCTTCTCCAGGCCGTAGTGGCGCAGCGAGACCAGCAGCCGGTAGCGGACCTGGCCGCCGCGCTCCTCCCGCACGAGCACCGACTTGTCGACGAGCCCGGCGACGGCGTCCAGCACGGCCGTCGCACCAAGACCCTCCCCACCGCACACCGCCTCGGCCGCGGCCAGGTCGAAGCCGCCGACGAACACCGACAGCCACGCCCACACCAACTGCTCCTGGGGCGTGCACAGGTCATGGCTCCAGTCGACGGCCGAGCGCAGCGTGCGATGCCGGGGCGCCGACGCCGGGCTGCCGCCGGTCAGCAACTGATAGCGGTCGTCGAGCCGTTCGACGAGCTGGTCCACGCCCAGCGCCCGCACCCGGACCGCCGCCAGCTCGATGGCGAGCGGCAGTCCGTCGAGCCGGCGGCACAGCCGGGCGACCGCGTGCTGGTTGCCCTCACCGACCGTGAACCCGGGGACCACGGCCGCCGCCCGGTCCGCGAACAGCCGTAGCGCGGGGAAGTGTTCGGCGGCCGAGGCGCCCAGCTCCTCCGGCGCGGGCGCGGGCAGCGGCGGCACCTCGTAGAGCCGCTCACCGGCGAGTCCCAGCCGGTGGCGGCTGGTCGCCAGAATCCGTACGCCGTCGGTGGCGGCCAGCAGGGTCTGGGAGAGCAGGGCACAACTGCGCAGCACATGCTCGCAGTTGTCGAGGACGAGCAGCAGAGTGCGGCCCCGCAGATGTTCCACGAGGACCTCCAGCGGCGGCCGCCCGGCCTCGTTGCGCACCTCCAGGGCGTCGGCCACGGCATGCGGCACGAACGCCTCGTCGCCCAGCGCGGCCAGCGGCACCAGCCACACTCCGTCGGGGAAGGTACGCGCGGCCTGTTTCGCCACATACGACGCCAGCCGCGTCTTTCCGACCCCGCCCGGGCCGGTCAGCGTCACCAGCCGCCCCTCGGTCAACAGCCGTCTGACGTCCGCCGACTCGTCCCGTCGCCCCACGAAGCTGGTCAGCTCCGCGGGGAAGCCGGAGGTGCGCCGCGCAGGGGATCCGCCCACGATCCGTCACGCCCTCTGCTGTGATCACGCACGCGTCCTCTTTCCCGCAGCGTAGGCAGAAGATCCCGCACGGCACGGCAGCTTCCCGGATTTCCTCCCTCTACGGGTGACCGGCACTTGCGTGCGCCAGCACCGCCTCCACCACCCGCTGCGTCGACCCCGGGTGCAGGAACAGGAAGAGATTCGGCTCGACCAGCTCCAGCTCCATCACCCGCGGCTCCCCGTCCTCCCCCTCCACGAGATCCACGCGCGCGTACAGCAGTCCCTCCGCGTCCGGTACGGCGGCCAGGGCGCGCTCGGCGACGGCGAGTTCGGCCGGGGTCGGCGTCCACGGCTCCAGGCCCGGGTGGGCGACCTTGTCCGCGTCGAAGGCGGTACCGGGCGCGAGCACGGCCTGCTTACGGCTGGCGTGCAGCAGCCGCCCGCCGAAGAACTGCAGTGCCCGCTCACCCCGGGCGTCGATGCTCCGCACATAGGGCTGCACCATCGCGGTGAACCCCTCCTCGTGCATCCGCGCAAGGTGTCGTACGGCCCTCTCCTGCTGGTCGGGCGTGTAACGGGCGGCATAGCGCGCACCGGCCCCGGAGGTGGGCTTGACCACGTACTCGTGGTCGTCGGGGAGGTCGGCGGCGTCCCCCGGGGCGAGGTACCGCGTGGGGACGACGGGCACGCCCGCCCCGGCGAGCTCCCCGAGATACCGCTTGTCCGTGTTCCACCGCACGACCGCGGGCGGATTCGCCAGCCGCGTCACCTTGCCGCACCGCTCGACCCACGCCAGGAACTCGGCGGTACGCCAGCTGTAGTCCCAGGTCGACCGGATCAGCGCGAGGTCGTACGCGGCCCAGTCGACGCCGTCGTCGTCCCAGTGCACGACGTCCGCCTCGGCCCCGGCGCCGGCCAGCGCGTCACGCAGCACGGGCAGGTCGCGGTCGTGGCTGGGCTCGGGCCGGGGATCGTAGGTGACCAGGGCTATTCGGGACACGGCGGGCTCCAGAGTCGTAGGACGGACCGCCCGCAGGCTAACCACAGTCGCCGCGACCGGGACAACCGGATTGACCTTCCCCCTCGGTGAAGCCCCAGCATCGACCCATGGAGGACATGCTGACGATCGGCGCCTTCGCCCGGGCCTGCCGTCTGTCGCCCAAGGCCCTGCGCCTGTACGACGAACTCGATCTGCTGCGCCCCGCACGCGTGGACCCTGAGACGGGCTACCGCTACTACGCGCTCGCCCAGCTGGAACGGGCCCGCCTGGTGGCGTGGCTGCGCCGCCTGGGCATGCCGCTGGCCCGCATCCGGGAGGTGTGCGCGCTGGCCCCGGAGACGGCGGCGGGGGAGGTGCGGGCGTACTGGGCGGGTGTGGAGGCGGAGACGGCCGTACGGCGTGACCTGGCGGAATTCCTGATCGACCAGTTGATGACGACGTCACGAAGGGACACCACGATGCTGGAACTGCGTCACTCGGCCCACTCGGACCGCGGCCGGGTCCGCCCGGCCAACCAGGACACGGCGTACGCGGGCACCCGCCTGCTCGCGGTGGCCGACGGCTACGGCCCCGACGGCGGCCCGGCGAGCAGCGCGGCGGTGGCGGCCCTGCGCCGTCTGGAGACGACGGACCTTCCCGGCGGGAACGTTCTGAACCTCCTGGAGGAGGCGCTCCAGGAGGCCGCGCACGGCATGAGGGAGGACGCCGGTACGACCCTGACGGCCCTGCT
>NZ_JAVRBF010000361.1:0-420 GCF_032436805.1 Streptomyces sp. P17
GGTTGGGCGTTCATCGCTGCCCCAACCTGATCCGCTTCATCATTTGTCATGCGCGACCAAAGATCAACACTATTAACAACAGTAACGGGTTCTGGCAGCGGCGGCGGGGTATATTCCACCACCTCGCCGTCAACCCATCTGCGAAGGCCGGAATTATTGACGAATTCGGACCATTGCTCTTGAGAGATTTCGACCGCGCCATCCGGATAATCGTCACCAACAATGATGGTCGAATAAAACCCGGTCGGAAAACCATCGTCAGCAAAAGTCGCGAATATTGCCTCCGGCAGATCGATCACATCTGGAGCTGTTTCGCTCGACGTTAGCAAATCGTGGCCGAGAACGACCGGTTCGCTATTCTCATTTTCCATCACGATTACCTTCCAACTGCCCAAAAGTTTGCAGGCATGTTATCCACCG
>NZ_JAVRBF010000362.1:0-419 GCF_032436805.1 Streptomyces sp. P17
GATCAGCTACATCGGCACCCTCTACGACCAGGGAGCTAGCGCCGACCAGATCACTGCGGCCACGAAACGCGCCCGAGACGAGTGGGTGCGCGGCGCAGTCGCGATGGGTAAATCGAAGGACGAGGCGGACAAGCTGGCCGCCGCCTACTTTGCGATCCCGGACGACGTGAGGACGCAGATAGCCGCGACGGGAGCGCCGCAGGCCACGCAGATCGCGGACAGGTGGAAGGGTCTTTTGGCGTCGATCCCGGAGGAGGAGCGCACACGATTCCTCGCAACCCTGCACGGCAAGTCGGCGGCTGAGGTGGAGTCCGCATTCCAGCAGCTTGCTCGTGACCGGGCTGCGCAGATCAAGGTGCGCTACACCATGACGAACAACATCCCGGAGATGCGGACCTCTAGCGGACTCGTCGCGACGG
>NZ_JAVRBF010000363.1:0-417 GCF_032436805.1 Streptomyces sp. P17
TAGCCGATAGCCGCTGGTTTCTTGCGCTGGAACGCCATCACCCACCCACACCACGCACGAAAGTTAAAGGCATCACACTTTGGTAGTTCCCGCCATGGTATAGTCGTGGTTGTGCCGCTGAGTCTTAACTTGTTATCAAGCCTAAACTTGCTTTGATGCAGCGCATGGAACAGCCCCAGCCCTTGCAGGTTCGCTACCAGAAGTGTGGTCAGCACGCTCAACCCACCCGGTCGATCCTGGATACGCGTACCGGCCAGACCCATCACATGTTCGAGTGTAGATGTGGCGGCCGGGAGCTGGGTGGCAGATGCGAAGCCGGAGCAGACGGCGGTCGCTAATCACTGACCTCGGCGACGTTCGCCATCCTCCCGCAATGCCGCGCTGATCTTCAGGTAGGGCCGCGAAGCAACTCGGCCC
>NZ_JAVRBF010000364.1:0-416 GCF_032436805.1 Streptomyces sp. P17
CTCAGAGCTGCAGCGCCTCGAACGCCTGTTCGCCTCCTCCGGAAAGGAGGCCGGCGACAACTTCGCCATGAACCTCAGCGACGCCGGTCCCATCCTGCAGGAGGTCGCACGCAGGCACGGTAGGGCGGCGGCCAGCAGGCTGGCACGCGAGCTGGCGGCGGGCAAGACCACACTGCAGGACATCGTGCGCAACTACAACCTGACCACCTCGGTCAGCGTGCAGACCGGGCAGGCTGAGCGGCAATACTACTCGTTCGTCCGCAGCATCAGCGGCAAATCGGTGTCGGTGCAGGTCAACTACAAGCCGGGCAAAATGCCCGGCCTGGTCGCAGGGTTCGCGACAGGTGGTCAGCCGCGCAGGCTGTCGTCCGGTCTGATCAGCGGACCCGGCACGCCGACGTCGGACTCGATTCTCG
>NZ_JAVRBF010000365.1:0-415 GCF_032436805.1 Streptomyces sp. P17
GTGTACCGGGCGGATCACCCCACCATTGATAAGCGGATGGCGGCACGGGAGCCGGAGCGAATCGAGATCAACCTGCCAGGCAGTCACCTGGAAGCGTTGCTGTACTTCGTGGCCAGTCGGATGTTCAACCCGGTGGGTGGCCATGTGGAGAGCCACGAGGGGAACAACTATGCCCGGAAGTACGAGATGGAGTGTCGCAACCTGGAGAACGGGGGAATGCAAATCACCGAGCACCAGGAGCAGACGAAATTTGAGCGTAATGGCTGGGTGTAGCATGAAAAAAGGCCCCGATTGGGGCCTTTCCCTTCTGCGTTACCTCCCGGTAAGTAAGAAGCTGCAGTCGTTTCGTTTAGCTGCGACGAGATAGTGGGCCAGGTACAGCCCGATCACCTCCTTAGTTGGAATCTACAATTAC
>NZ_JAVRBF010000366.1:0-414 GCF_032436805.1 Streptomyces sp. P17
GAGGAATGTAGTAGCCAGTGGGTTTGTGCCGGACGAAATACAGTTTCATCGTCTGCGTTCCTTTATGATGAGAGAGCCGCCTTTGATAAGTGTGCGTGCATACAGACCATTTTCCCTACAATGCTTGGACAAGGCTGCTACAGCCTTATCCCAAGAGGGATCGTGGTTCGTGTTCGTCAACGTAGTCGGCAATTCCTCGGTCGAATGGGTGGTTGTTTCCATAACACTGTGCTTCCAGTTCTTGGAGATAGTCATCACCGAATTTCTCATGCTGTCTTTTGGCGTAGTTGTAGCCGTTCGAGTATTCCACATCGCTTCGGCCTTTACGGAGCTTGTTCAGCAGGCTGCACATTTCAGTTTCTCCATGATTGCATCACCATGACAGGCAGCAGGTTTGCAGAAGCAGACCAGATG
>NZ_JAVRBF010000183.1:0-1191 GCF_032436805.1 Streptomyces sp. P17
TGATTGCCCTTCAAATTTGTCGAGCGACCGCTTTAAAAAATCTAAGACAAAATCAAACTCGTGGTTGCCGAGTACCCAAACGTAATAATCCCTTTTGTTAAAGCCAAGCTTCATAGGGCTAGTGGCTTCATCCTTAAACGTTTCGACAAAGTTACCTTGAATTGTGTCACCCGCATCGACCAAAATTACATTTTTGTTGGTGCTACGAATATCCGCTACTTTGGTCGCTATTTGACTTAAGCTTCCGCGCATGTTGAGTTTGTCGGCCGCGTAATCCCATGGCATAAAGTGGCCATGTAAATCTGATGTACCAAGTATGGTCACATTATGGATATCTCCATCAGCGGTGAGAGCGGGGAACGAGAGTGAGAGCATGATCAGACTAGCGAGTGCGTGTTTTTTCATCATAGGTTGCCTGTTTATAAAGTTGGGCGAACCTTAAAAGAAATCATCATGACTTAGAGTGATCAATGTCGTATTTGAAAACATCCTGTATCATTAGTTTACATTTTTATGAGGTGTTGCACGGAGTTCAACAGTATGAGAGGTTGAATAGCGATTATGATCACCTTGATCCCCATTCGAGATACGCTTCTTTAAGATCATTGGTTAGACGAGTGGCTTAAGCAAGATAAGACTAATTAACTTTCTAACCGCTACATCTAATGCACTATAACTTATTTGATGTGTAAATAAGCAACTCGATACTTCGTCTGCTGGTTACCGGTTAGACTATGAGCTGTTTGTGTATGTGCTTGCCGTAGGCAAGCAGGAGAAAATCAAGGTTTCCTCATCTGTCAAAAAGCGAACCTGATATGAAGCGAAGCGGGAATAAAAAACGGTTGCAACAAACGCAGTTTTACTGCGCTATTCAACGCGAGCGTTATGCATTAGGAGGCAATGAGCATTGAGCACTGTCGAGGGTTGGGCTAAGCAAATTGTTGCCAAAGAGCTGGGCGAGATAGTTGAAGTCCATGATGATGGTTCTGAACCTGGAATGTATGATCTTATGATAGGATCAAAGAGCTCTCCTAAATACGCTATTGAATGTGTTGGTGCAGTCGACCCCGTCGCAACTGAAACATGGAATGTTGGCCCACCATTAAGGTTAACTCAGCTGGTGATTGGCAGCTGATGTGATTTAACGCAGAATTATTCAATGCCTTGGATGGTTTGGGAATAACTTCCTTG